>JAJRWH010000008.1 GCA_024276935.1 Deltaproteobacteria bacterium | reverse complement strand
ATGACAATATCGGTCAGCGAAAAGGAACGTGCCAGCATCACCACCGGAACGACTGCCAGCCCCATCGCCAACTCGTAGCTGATCAGCTGTGATAATCCACGAATCGCACCAAGCAGCGAATATTTCGAGTTGGAGGCCCAGCCCCCCAGAGCCATGCCATAGACGGCCAGCGACGATAAGCCGAGAAAAAAGAGCACCCCGATATGCAGGTCGATGACCACCAGGGGCATTTCGTGACCGAAAAGGGTCAAAGGTGGGCCAAAGGGCACCACGACAAAAGTCAGCAGGGCAGTCACTGCCGCCAACCCCGGCGCGAGCATGAAGAGCCACTTGTCAGCCCGGTCGGGAATAAAATCTTCCTTGGTCAGCAGTTTGATCACATCGGCCAGGGGTTGCATCATCCCGAAAGGGCCGACCCGGTTCGGTCCGTAACGCAACTGCATACGACCAAGAATTTTACGCTCGGCAAGCACCAGATAGGCCGCCAGGGTCAGTAAAACACCAAATATCAGGCCCAGCTTGGCAACAATCAGCAGCAGGATCAGCAACCACTCAGGCATTGTCATCCTCCGCATAGAGTTGGCAGGGAATCGACAGACCACCGGGGGTAAAAACTTCCAGCGGCGTTCCCGGCAGACAGGGCAGCATGACCCGCCCGCGCACCATCTTCTCTTTACAACTCAAGGATAACCGAAAATGACCGACCGCGGTTCGCAACACGACCCGCTGGCCCTCTCCAAAACCGCGCTCGGCAGCTTCCAGAGGATGAATCCACAAGCAGGGCTGCTGCAAACGTGAAGCAAGCGGCTGACTCAAGCGTGAGTATTGGTCCCCTCCATAACGTGCCATAACCGGCAACAGGCGCAATTCACCCTCCTGTGCCCAGATTTCCAACCGGCTCTCCTCCAGCGATTCACCACAATCGGCCATCCGGCGACCACTGTCTCCCGCTTCCAGCCGGTCCAGGTCACGCAGACAGGGAATCTCTTCAACAATCTGCCGCCGCAACCCGAACAGATCCTGACGGTCCTTAAGTAATTGCTGAAGCAGGTGAATGGCCGAGTGAGGCGCAGAGCCGGGTACGCCAGAATCAAACTGACGCAGAGGATGGCCTCCGCCACCACTGACCTCCAGAGGGATTCCTGGTTCAATAACCGGAGCAAAGGCCTGCATCCGCCCTTCATTGTTGACATAGGTCCCACCACACTCAAAAAGGGTCCGGGTCGGCAGAAAAATATTTGCTGCGGCAACACTGTGGGTTGGCAGATGATCAAACACTGCCAGCAGGTCAAGTCGGGCCAGGGCCAGTTGCATTCGACCCGGATCGGGATGCTCGATGGCCGGATCAGCCTCAAGACAGATCAACGCCCGCACCTTGCCATTTTCGAGATCTTCGAGCAAATCGCGCTGACGCTCACCAGGTTCTTCAAGCAACCCACCCCCGTAGCTGTTTGGCCCATGCAGCACCGGAAAAATCAGACAATCAGAATCGCCACAGCAGCTTTCGCTGAAACGCCGCAAGAGCAGTAACCCCGCACCACCCAGCAAGTCACCACCACCAACCAGAACCGGATGATGTGCCGCCTCCAGCTGCTGGCGTAAAGATTCGAGAAGCTCATTCTCTTCAGGAGCCGAAAGTCCCCGTAACAGGGCCTCCTGGGTCAAGCTGTGATGTTCAAACTCGCAGGGCAGCTCAACCGGACGTGGATCGAGCACAACGACCCGCCCGCCAGCCCGTACAACCTGGCGCAGGGCCAAAGCCAGAACCGGTGCTTCAGCCAGCGGATCAACCCCTGCAACCAGCACCAGATCACTGGCACGCAGCTGCTGCAAAGAAGCCAGTTGTCCACTCGGTATCGATCCCGCCGCGCGGGCCGCAAATGCCCGCCGGGGATGAGCATCATAACAGGGCGTCGGGGCCCCAAAACGGACCGCCAGTTTTTTCAGCAGCAGATTGGCCTCAAAAGAGGCCCGCGGCGAACCCAGCAGGCGCAAGGTTTCGCCCCCATAGGTATCGACCAGTGATTGCAGGCGTTCTTCCAGCTGCGACAAGACCACCGAAAACTCGGCTTTTTCCCCGTCAATTCGGGCCTCACGCGGACGCTGCGGATGATTGGCCCAGTCACTGCCAAAACGAGCACGATCACAGATAAAACTGTCATTGGTCAGACGATTGCTGCCGCTGCGCACCCGCTGTAACTGTTGATAGCGGCCACCGGGAAGGGTGGCACAACCAAGGCTGCAATGGGGACAGATCGAGGGTGCCTGCTGCAAATCCCAATAGCGGGTTTTGAAGCGACTGGTTTTGTCGGTAAAAACTCCGGTCGGACAAAAATCGATCAGATTTCCACTGAAATCACTTTCGAGCGGCCCCTCCTTGAAACGACCAAAGAAGACCCGCTGCCGCGATCCCATAACGCCGAAATCTTCGCCCCCGCAGTAGTCCTTATAAGCGCGGACACAACGGTAACACTGAATGCAACGGTTCATTTCCTGGGTAATGAAAGGGCCAAGGTCCTGGTTGGTATGGGTGCGTTTATTTCCGCGATAACGTCGTATTCCGTGCCCGGAACCGATCGTCATCTCCTGCAACTGACACTCACCACCCTCATCACACACCGGACAATCATGGGGATGGTTGGTCATCAACCATTCTCCGACCTGGGCACGAAAAGAGCGAGATTCTTCATCGCAGGTCGAAACCTGCATCCCGTCTTCAGCGGTGACCAGACAGGACATTTTCAGCCCTTTCTGGCTTCCTTCCAGAATTGTCACCGCGCATTGTCGACAGGCTCCGACAGCTCCGAGCGCCTGATGGTAACAATAATGCGGGACAACAATCCCCAGTTCGACGGCGGCATCCAGCACACTGGCGCCCTCTGCAACGGTTACCGTCCGGTTATCTATAGTCAGTGTCGGCATATGAAAAACCAGAGTTCAAGGTTCAGCCTGATGGCATCACTCAAAAAGGACATTCCCCTTTTTGAATATGATCAATTACTTCCTGCTCAAACAGGCGCAGCAGACCGTCGAGCGGTCCCATAGCCCCTTCGGCCAGGGCACAAAAGCTGCGCCCGGTAATCTGTTGTTGCTGCTGTTTCAGCATCTCCAGATCCTCATTGGTCCCCTCGCCTTTTTCGATTTTCTCCAACAACCAGCAGACCAGCGGCAAACCATCACGACATGGGGTACACCAGCCGCAGCTCTCGCGGGCGAAAAATTGCAGCAGATTAAGGGTTGCCCTCAGCATACAACTGTGGTCATCAAAAACGGTAACCCCAGCCGTTCCGAAGCGACTTCCGACCTTGGCCAGCGGATCAAAATCGAGCGCAATGTCCAGGTGTTCGGCAGTCAGGTAGGGAGTCGATGCGCCCCCGGGCAGGCAGGCTTTGAACTTGCGCTTTTTCCAGACCCCACCGCCATAGTCTTCAATCAGTTCCCCCAGGGGAATCCCCACCGGCAACTCAAAACATTCGGTACAATTCAAATGGCCCGAAAGACCAAACAACTTGGTCCCCGCACCTTCCGGGTTTCGGGCCAGATCCTTGAACCATTCGGCCCCCCCGTTGATGATATGGGGAATATTGGCAATGGTCTCGACATTGTTGACCGTTGTCGGACGGCCAAACAGGCCACGCACCGCCGGAAAAGGCGGTTTGAGCCGCGGATTGGGCCGCTTGCCTTCCAGACCGTTCAGCAATGCCGTCTCTTCACCCAGAATGTAGCGTCCGGCACTGCCATGCAGATGAAGCTCAAAATCAAAACCACTGCCAAGAATATTCTTGCCGAGATAGCCTGCTTTTTTCGCTTCGGCAACAGCCTGTTGCAGATTACGCAACTGCTGATCATAGGCATAACGGATGAAGATGTAACCGACATCAGCGTTCAGCGCATAGGCTGAAAGCACCATCCCCTCAATCAACTGATGCGGGTCTGCAGCCAGCAGTTCACCATCCTTGTAGGTTCCGGGCTCCATTTCATCACAGTTGCAAACCAGATACTTCGGCCTCGGAGCATCGGCAGGAAAAAAAGACCACTTCAGCCCGGTTGAAAAACCCGCCCCGCCTCGGCCTCGTAAGCCCGATGCCTTGACGACATCAACAATCTCCGTTGGCGACATCGTTTTCAGGGCCTTTGTCAACGCCTGATATCCACCGGTTTTGCAATAGTCTTTAAAGAAAATGGTCTGGCCCGCAACACGATTTTTGAACAGCAACTGAGGTGTGGAGTTCATCCTTTGGCCTCCTCACGCAATTGCTCGATGATTCGATCCAGCTCGGCAAGACTCAGATTTCCGTAAAAGCGCCGTCCGATCATCATTGAAGGAGCACGCCCACACCCCCCGAGGCAGCAGGTTGGCAACAAAGTGAATAAACCGTCTGTGGTTGTTTCGCCCAGCTTGATTTCCAGCTGTTGCTGAAGATGATTGGCGATTTCCTCACCCCCACGGCTCCAGCAGCAGATCGAATCACAGATATGAATCGGATAGCGTCCCACCGGCTGACGATAGATTTTATCGTAAAAGGTTGCCACCTCCTCAACCTCAATCGGAGTCACACCAAGGATTTGTGCCGCCAGTTCCACGCCCTCATCAGAGACCCAGCCATTCCGGTCCTGAATTTCGCGCAGCAGATCAATCACCAGCTCACGCGGATGCTCGGTTTTTGCGACCTTTCTCCTGAAGGCATCAATCTGTTTTTTAAGCAGCAGTTTTTTCATAATCTCGATTTCTGCACTAAAATTTCCCAGGCAGATCAAAAGGGTTCAAATGCAAGGTATGTGCAGATCTTGACCCGCAGGCCTGGCAGCGCCAGGTCGAGGATGCAAGGGCCAGCATAACGCAGCAGATGAGCCCTTTTCATCTGCCTGCTACCTATCCAGATCTGCCAGCACAAAATCGATACTCCCCAATATCATGATCAGATCAGCCACCAGCCAGCCACGACTCAGTTCGGGGACCAGCTGCATATGAGCAAAGCTGGGGGTACGAATTCGACAACGATAGGCACTGCTCCCCCCATCACTGACCAGATAGTAACCACACTCGCCCTTGCTCGATTCAGTCGCCCGATAGCACTCACCAAAAGGAGCACGCGGCCCACTGCTGACATTAACAAAATGATGAATCAGGCTTTCAATATCTTTCAGTCCATCTTCGCGCTGCGGGTAACCGTAGCGGTAATCGTCGGTCATCCAGCGACCCTGTGGCATACCACTGGCCGCCTGCTTGATAATCCGCAATGACTGACGCATCTCGCCCAACCGAACCCGGTAACGGGCGTAACTGTCACCGGCTGTCTCGGTCACCACATCAAAATCAAACCGCTCATAACCACTGTAGGGCATAGCACGCCGCAGATCCCACTCGAAGCCGCTGGCACGCAGATTGGGCCCACTGATGCCCCAGTCGTGAGCCTGCTCCAGATCGATCACGCCGATCCCTTCGGTCCGGACACGAAAGATCGGACCGTCACTGAGAAGTTTATCCAATTCGTCGATTCGCGCAGCAAACCCCTGGGTAAAAATATCGACCTTCTGCCGCCAGCCGTCAGGAAGGTCCTTCGGCAGTCCACCGATGCGGAACCACGAAGGGTGCATACGACCACCGGTGATCAACTCAACGATATCGAAGATTTTTTCGCGCGATTCAAAGCAGTAGAAGACCGGGGTCATCGCCCCGACATCGTGAGCAAAAGTGCCAAGCCAGACCAGATGGTTGGCCAGCCGGAACAACTCGCACAGCATCACCCGCACCACCTCGGCACGGGCGGGAACAGTCACCCCCATCAGGGTTTCAAGGCTGTTCAGATAAGCAAGATTGTTCTGTACCCCCGAGAGATAATCGATGCGGTCGGTATAGGGGATGTACTGCAGCCAGTGTTGACGCTCACCGATCTTCTCGGCACCGCGATGGTGATAACCGAGATCGATATCGACATCAGAAATCTCCTCACCGTGCAGGCGCAGGACCAACCGCAATACCCCATGAGTTCCAGGATGATGTGGGCCAAGATTCAGAACCATTGAACCATCATCGGCTCCCTCAAGCGGGACCAGCCGATCTCCGTCGACCGGCAGCATCTTGAGGGCCGTCTCTGCGGTAAAGGGAGCCATTTCAGTCGCCCGCGACGGGTAATCCTTGCGTAAAGGATGTCCCTGCCAGCTCTCAGGCATCAAAATCCGGCGCAAATCAGGATGACCGCGAAAGTCGATGCCGAACATGTCGAAAATCTCGCGTTCGTACCAGTTGGCATTCGGCCAGATATCGACAATCGACACCCCCTGGGGCGGATGATTGCGAAGAGGAACCCGTACCCGCAGATAACCACGACGCTCAAAACTGAGCAAATGGTAGATCAGGGTAAAATCGTGCCCGGGTCGGTTCAACCGGGCCCGTTCATCAATCGCGGTCATATCTTCGAGTCGCCGGTAGGATGGCTTGGCCTCATTCTTCAGATAACGCAACAAACTCGGCAGCTGTTCGGGGGAGGTTCGCAGGGTCGGCATATCTGCGGCCTCTTCTTCATAATGCACCTCACCACCAAAACGCTGCCGAATCTCATGGTAAAACTCATCGAAATCACTGTTGGAAAAAACCTTGGGTTGTGGCGGTCGCCAGGTTGTCTGGTCGCGGTTGGCGACAAAATCAGGATGCTGCTGTGAACTGCCGCGCAGCGAGGCCGAACCGTAACCGGGGCCACGTGGATCACGGCTTTTACTGACGCCATCGATCAGCACCGGAACACTTGTCCCTTCACTGCCACCCGTCAGACCAAGAATCTTGCGGGTCGGTTGTTCTTCGGCAGCAATTTTTTCCTGCAAGGTTATCAGCCCCTGCATAAACGCCTCGGGACGTGGCGGGCAACCCGGGATATAGACATCAACCGGCAGAATCTGGTTAACCCCCTGGATCACCGAATAGACATCGTACATCCCCCCCGAGTTGGCACAGCTGCCCATGGCAATCACCCATTTGGGGTTCGGCATCTGTTCGTAAAGGCGCAGGATCGCTTCGCCCATCTTTTTGAACGGAGTCCCCGAAATAATCATCAGATCTGCTTCACGCGGGGTTCCACGCAAAACCTCGGCACCAAAACGCGCCAGGTCAAAGCGGGGCGTCATACTGGTCATCATCTCGACAAAACAGCAGGAAAGTCCGAAGAACATCGGCCAGAGACTGTTTTTGCGCCCCCAGTTGATCAGATCATCCACTTTGGCCAGGGCAACATTGGGTGGCAACGGCTCGTTCATTTGCGCCCTCCCCGGTGACTGCCATGAACAAAGCGTGAGCCCCAGTCAAGACCACCCTTCTGCCACAGATAGAGCAAACCCAGAAACAGGATGACAATAAAGAAGGTGATCTGCCAGAAGCCGGCCCAGCCCAATCTGTCCCAGGCCACAGCCCAGGAAACAACGAAGATCGCTTCGACATCAAAAACGATAAAGAAAATAGCAACCAGATAGAAAGGAACGGGCTCACGCAGACGCGCATCGCCACTGGGAAGAATTGCAGATTCGTAGGCTTGTCCCTTGACCTCACCGCCGGTCCGCTGACCGAGAAAACGGGTAATCAGCAGCAGGATTCCAATCAGAACCACTGCAATCAGAACATAGAGCCCCAATGAAACCAGAGACTCCAGCGAAGGCGGGACTGAAGCCTGAAGAGTTGTTGTCGATGACGCCGCAGCCGATGCAGCCATGGATCCTCCCGCTGAGACAGAATAAAACCGTCAGAATCACTCAGCTAATTGCAGGTAAGCATAGCATACTGAAATCTGTCGCGGGGAGATGAGCAAGAAAAAAAATGCGTTGCAAAACTAGCCCTGTCGCCCCAATTCGATGGCAGCACGTGCCAACTCATCGCAACGTTCATTTTCGGGATGCCCTGCATGGCCCTTGACCCAGCACCACTCGATCTGGTGAATCCCTTGCAGTTCGAGCAACTGTTCCCAGAGATCCCGATTGGCAACCGGTTTTTTCTGGCTGTTTTTCCAACCCTTCTTGACCCAACCATCGAGCCACTCGGTCATCCCCTTTTTCAAATACTGTGAATCTGTCGTAACCCGAACCTGACAGGAACGTTTAAGGGCCTTCAGCCCCTCGATGGCACCAATCAGCTCCATACGATTGTTGGTGGTTTCAGGATCAAAGCCGGAAAGCTCTTTACAGTGCCCGTTATACCGCAAGACCGTTCCCCAGCCCCCAGGCCCGGGATTACCACTACAGGCGCCATCAGAAAAAATTTCGACCATTGATCTCGCTACCTCACTTGTCACTTGTCACTTGTCACTTGTCACTTGTCACGCCGAGGATAAACAGCCTTCAAGCAGGCGTAAAGCAAAACTTGTCATAAAATCTTCGTCTTGACATTTGTCACCAAACTTCAGACAATGTCCTAAAATGTCCACCTCGGTCCAGGGATTAGACAAACGATGAATCTCAGTGTTCGTGATGCCGCCAAATTATTGCAGGTCTCGGAAAAAACCATCTACCGCTGGATAAAGCAGGAAATTATTCCGGCGTACCGTTTTCACGGCCAGCATCGCTTCAACCAGGCCGAACTGCTTGAGTGGGCCACCTCACGGCGAATGGGAATCGAACCTGAGGCCTTTGCTGAACCTGAGAGCGTCACCCACCCCCTTCCCTCCCTGACAGAATCTCTCGAAACAGGGGGCATTATCTACCGGCTTCACGGCTCAGACCGCAATGACGTGCTGAAAAATCTTATCGCTGAAATGCGTCTTCCTGAAGATATCGACCGCAACTATCTGCTTAAAGTTCTCATTGCCCGAGAAGAGCTGGGCTCAACCGGTATCGGTAACGGGATCGCCTTTCCTCATCCCCGCCAGCCGATGTTGACGCGTATCAGCAAACCGATGGTCACTCTTTCTTTTTTAGAAAGACCGGTCGATTTTGGCAGCCTCGATGGTAAGCCGGTACAAATTCTTTTTTCGATTATCAGCCCAACCCTGCGTTCACACCTCTATCTTTTGTCCATGCTCAGTTTTGCCTGCCGTAAAGCAGCCTTTCTCAAAACCCTCGAACAGGAAGGAAGCCGGGCAGAGATTTTTGGTGAACTGCTGAAAATCAAAGAAGGAATCGGCCTCAGGTCTCCCTGATCAATAATAATCTGTTGTCTGAACCCACACCCAATACTGATTAACTCTTGATCCATTCATACTATTCAGAACGTGAAAGATTGGTCCAGCTATGAACGTAAAAACTGAAACGGAACATGTCGGCATCGCCACTGGTGACTCAAAAGTGGCTGAAATCATACAAAATATTATTATCGGCCTAACTGTCAGCTTTGTCGCTTTAAGTCTGGGAGCCGCCCTTGGTATGCTCTCTGGTCGTGGTGCCTTTGCCGGAATGATCTCTGCCGGAGTCATTGCATTTATTACCGCAGCAGTCGGCGGCACCCGTGTCCAGTGTTCGGGTCCGACCGCGCCAATGAGTGCGGTCAGTGCGGTTGTTATCGCCTATACCTTTGAGCAGGTCGCAAGTGGCAGCATGGCCATTTCTGCCGATCACTTTATCAATATCGTTTTTTTGCTCTGTGGTGTTCTGCTGCTGGTCATGGGTTTGTTGCGTTTTGGACGTTTTATCTCACTGGTTCCCAATATCGTCATTTCCGGATTTATGAGCGGCATCGCCCTTTTGATCTGGATCGATCAGGTCGATGCGGTCTTCGGTTGGGGAAGCAAGACGGCCCTTAACGGACCGGTCTGGGAAAACCTGAGTCTGGCAGTCATCACCCTGCTGCTTATTTTTGCCCTGGCTCCCCTGATGCGAAAAATTGTAGGACCCCGTTCGCGTTTTCTGCCAGCCACCTTGTTGGCCATCATTATCGTTACCCTTTTGGCGGCAATCTTTCAGATGCCTGTCGAACATGTCCAGATCAGCGGCGGCTTTTCAAATCTGGCCGGTTTCAGTGAATTACTGAAAAAACAACTGCCCACGGAATGGACTCTGCCAGTCCTGTCGCGTGCCTTTCCTTTTGCCCTTCAACTGGCCCTGCTCTGCTACCTTGATACTCTGCTGACGTCCCTGGTTGTGGATAAAATGAGCGGTGAAAAAACCCGGCAAAACAAAGAGCTTTTTGCCCAGGGTCTTGCCAACAGTGCAATCTCTTTTGTTGGCGGCATCCCAGGTGCCCAGGCGACGATTCGCTCGGTTCTGATGCTGAAAGAAAATGCCAGCCTGAGAATTTCGGGAATCATGGTCGGCGTCTTTGTTCTGATTGAGATGATTATTTTTCAGGATCTGATCAATCTGATCCCCAAGGCTGTTTTCGTTGGAGTCCTGTTCAAGGTCGGTTACGATGTTTTCGACTTCAAACCTCTGCGACTCTACGCCAAATCCGTTTCAGATAAACGGGCCCGAATGTTCAAACATTTCTTCTCACGTCACGATGATGAAGCCATTTTTGTCACCAACCGTGAATTGTTGATGATTCTCGGTTCGGCCATCATTACCGTCCTGTTTGATCTCAACACTGCGGTTGCGGGATTCACCATCCTGTTCTACCTGCACAACAAGGTTTTCAATCGCAAAAATCCGATGCGTGATCTGGTCGCCGAAATCGAAACCGATGGTTTTGCCAAGCAGAACTGAAATGCGACCCAATTTTCATACTGATGCATGAGCCACCAAGGGCACCAGGAAGGGCAAAGACACAAGCTGAGGTTTTTCTCTACCTCTATCCACCTCTCCGTTAATGTAAGCTTTTCTTCGTGTCCTTGGTGGCTTAAGCGAACAACCTGAGCGAGTGGCTAAATCTTCCAAGGCAAGGTTGCAGGTTTACAGGCCCCCTCCCCGCAAGAATCGGGTTGGTCAGAACTCGGCCCGGTGGTAAATTCACTTACCAAAGGTACCACCTTGAGGGCCAGAAATGACTGACAGCGATTATGCAAAAGTTGCGGCGGCGATCGTTTTTATTCGCCAGAAGAGCCTTGAGCAGCCAAGCCTGGATGAGGTGGCGGCGCACATCGGCCTGAGTCCTTACCATTTTCAAAGGCTCTTCCAACGCTGGGCGGGGGTCAGCCCCAAGCGTTTTCTTCAGTACCTGACCAGTCAGCACGCCCGGCAACTCCTCAGGCAGTCACAGTCTCTTCTTGAAACAAGTTATGCGGTCGGACTCAGCAGTGGCGGACGGTTGCACGATCTTTTCGTTACCATTGACGCGGTCACTCCCGGTGAATTCAAATCGAAAGGAGCAGGATTGAACATCTGCTGGGGTATCCATCCCTCCCCTTTCGGGGAATGCCTGATAGGGCTGACAACACGAGGCATCTGCCATCTTCAGTTTATTGACAGAGACCATCAGCAGGCCCTGTTGCTGCTGAAAAAAGATTGGCCCAATGCCTGTTTTTTACAGGATGATGCGTCAACTTCTGCGACCCTTGCGCAGGTTTTCTCTTCACTTAAGCGCTCACCGACAAAACCCTTACCTCTGCTGCTGCGAGGAACCAATTTTCAACTACGTGTCTGGCAGGCCCTGTTGAAAATCCCCGGAGGATCAGTTTCTTCCTACGGCCAGGTCGCTCAGCTGATCGACTCACCCAACAGCGCCCGAGCTGTCGGGACGGCAATTGGCCAGAACCCGATTGCCTGGCTTATCCCTTGTCACCGGGTTCTGCGGGGAGATGGGTCCCTGGGCGGTTATCGGTGGGGAGAAGAGCGAAAACTGGCCATTCTGGGTCAGGAAATAGCGCATAGTCCCCATCTCAGAAGGCCGTGACCTCTTCACAAACAGCTCTTTTCTGTTAAACTTTTCGGTATGAAATCCATCAAACTTGATGATCTTGGCCCAACAAAGCAGTTGCAGATTTATGACCCTGAATCTGGTCTGCGTGCCCTGGTTGTGGTCGACAATATCGCCCTGGGTCCAGCCATTGGCGGTGTTCGTATCTCGCCAACCGTTTCTCTGCTGGAGGTCGCTCGTCTGGCACGCACCATGACCATGAAAAGTGCCATCTCCGGGCTTGACCATGGCGGTGGCAAGGCAGGAATTATCGCTGACCCGAAACAGAAAAACATCGAACAGCTGGTCCGGGCCTTTGCCCGTATGATGCGAGGTATCGAAGAGTACGTCCCGGCCCCCGATATGGGCTCGGATGAAACAATGATGGTCTGGATCAAAGAAGAAATTGGCCGGGTGCTCGGCCTGCCTGAAGAACTTGGCGGACTGCCACTGGACAAGCTGGGTGCAACCGGTTACGGCATTGCCGAATGTGCCGAAGTCGCCTGTAAACAGCTTGCAAAGCCTCTTAAGGGAGCTCGGGTTGCCATTCAGGGATTTGGCAATGTAGGCCGGGCGGCAGCCCGCTTTCTGGAAGAAAAGGGTGCGGTCATTGTTGCTGTCAGTGACAGCTCAGGAACCCTGGCAGATAAAGAAGGCTTCAAGGTCACCGAACTGATTCAGCTCAAACAGAAGAATGGCTCACTGAACGGCTCTCCCCAGGGCGAGCTTCTGCCCGGAGATGCGATCTTCGCTATTGACTGCGATATTCTGGTTCCGGCGGCCACTCCCGATGTGATTCACCCTGACAATTTTGAGCAGATCAAGGCCGGGCTTATTCTGCAAGGGGCCAATATCCCGGTCACCCTGGAGGCTGAAAAGGCTCTCGCCAGCAAGGGAATTCTGGTTGTTCCGGACTTTATCGCCAATGCCGGTGGGCTGATTATGGCAGCCATGGAATACCGGCGTAAAAGCGCAGAGGAATCCTTTACCGCCATCGGACAAAAAATTCAGGAAAATACCGCCAGGATTCTGCACAAGGCCCACAAAGAAAAACTTCTGCCACGGGCTGCCGCTGAACAACTGGCGGTGGAACGAGTCAAGGCCGCAATGGCGATGCGTGACTTGAGCCATCCCTGGAAGTAATTTTGTGCACACATGGAATAAGCTAGCGGGATCTGCCAGGCACAGCACTGCATCAGGCGGTTGATCCCGTTGCACTGAAGCAATAGATGAACCGCCGCTCCTGACCTTGAACTTACTTCCCCCTTCAGACACTCTCAATAAACAGCAATCCGGGATCTTCAAGATAGCGTCCGATCCGGGATAAGAAACGACAGGCTTCGGCACCATCGCTCGCCCGATGGTCGAAAGTTAGAGACAGAGGCAGAATATAGCGCACAGCCAACTCTCCATCGACCACCCAGGGACGCTGACTAATCCGTCCGCACCCAAGAATCGCGACATTGGGATAATTGATAATCGGGGTGGCAAAGTAACCGCCGTAAGAACCAAAATTGGTCAAAGTAAAGGTGCTACCCTGCAGATCCTGCAAAGCGATACGGCGTTGATGAGAGCGGACAGACAGATCCTGTAATTCGGCAGCCAGATCAACAATACTCTTGCGCCCGATATCACGTACAACCGGAACCATCAGCCCCTCCGCCGTATCAACCGCAATCCCCATATGGCAGTCAGGCTCTAAAATCAGGGTTTCATTCTCATCATCAAGCCGGGCATTAAAACGGGGGAATTCGAGCAGGGCGTGCTGGGCCGCTTTCATAAAAAATGGCAAAAAAGTCAGGGGCAACTCCTGCTCCAGCAGATGAGGTTCCTCACGTTGTTTCAGGTTCCACAACCGGGTGACATCAAACTCGTCCATATTGGTCACAAAAGCTGTTTTTTCTTGCGATTGCAGCAGCTTACGCGCAATCACCCGACGAATTCCCCCTTGCGGTAAACGCTGATCATTCCCCATGGGGGATCGGGCAACAGATTCATTCTGCCCAACCTTAATCACGACCCGAACATCTTCTGCCGTAATCAGACCACCGGGGCCGGTGCCTTTCAACCCTTCAAGCGCAACGTTCAGCTCACGTGCCAACACCCGAACTGAAGGCATGGCTCGAATCTCACTCATCTTTTTTGATTCACTGACCGGCGTAAGTGGCTCTTCCGTAGCACCGGGTTCTTCTGCTTCTGGCAGCACTCCGACGATCCCATACGAAGGGGGACGCTCGTCAGACGGCTCGGAACACTCAATCGTCAACAGGATATCGCCAACCCTGACCAGTGATCCTGCCGGGGAATCCAGACTGACAACTCGCCCTGCCCGGGGAGAGGGCAATTCGACCAGCGCCTTGTCGGTCTCGACCTCGACCACCGGTTGATGCTCTTTGATCTGCTCCCCTTCACCAACTAGCCAGCTGCGAATTTCGGCCTCGGCAATCCCTTCACCCAGATCGGGCAGTCTGAATTCAAATTTCATCCCGACCCTCCCGGTTCGGCAGGAAGAGGATCACCAATGAAAAACAGGGTCTGTTTTTTACCTGACTCCTCATGCTTTACCTCTTTCGGGTTCAAGGATATTTCAGCAGTTGTTCAATGGCGCTGATGATACGTTGCTCAGACGGCAGGTTGTAATCTTCTAGCAACGACAAGGGTGGCACCACGTCATAGCCGGTAACCCGCAGAATAGGGGCCTTGAGAAACATGATTCCCTCTTCGGCAACGGTCGCTGCCAGCTCGGCACCGAAACCGCCAGTCTTCGGCGCTTCCTGAACAATCAGCAGCCGCCCGGTTTTTTTGACCGACGCAAGAATTGCCTCTCGGTCAAAAGGACTTAACGTCTGCAGATCGATCACTTCCACCGGATAATTGCGGGCCACCTTCAATGAACGTTCGACCATGCTCCCCCAGGCGATGAGCGTCAGCTGATCACCGGCCTGGGCAATCCGCGCCTGGCCCAAAGGGGTGAGATAAGACTCTTCAGCCACCTCTTCTTTCAACAACCGGTAGAGCCGGGTCGGCTCCAGATAAATCACCGGATCTGGATCAGCAATCGCTGCCAGCAACAAACCCTTGGCATTACTCGGCGTTGAAGGCACCACGACCTTAATCCCCGGCATATGGCAGAAAAAGGCCTCACTGCTCTCTTCATGTAATTCAGGTGCCTTGACCCCGCCACCATAAGGGGTGCGAATCACCAGCGGGCAGGTATATCGCCCTCGCGAACGGGCACGCAGACGGGCGGCATGAGTGTAAATCTGATCGATTGCCGCGTAGGTAAAACCCAGAAACTGAATCTCGGCTACCGGGCGCAAACCATAGGCTGCCATACCAACAGCCAACCCGACAATTCCCGATTCAGCCAACGGGGTATCAAAAACCCGCGACTCACCGAACTGTTCATAAAGACCTTCGGTGACCCGAAAAACCCCACCGTCAGCCGCAACATCCTCGCCAAAAACCAACACCCGATCATCTTCAGCCAGGGCCTGCTGCAAGGCCTGATTAATGGACTGAACCAGATTAAGGATTGCCATCATCGCACTCCTTCAACTGCTCCAGCTGCCGCGAACAGAGCTTGTGACAGGTATAACGAAACATATCTTCGACAGGCGGTGGTTCCACCGCCTCGGCTTCGGTGACTGCCAAATCAAGACGGTGACGCAGACGATCCTCCAGCTCGGCCTGATTCGACTCCTGCCACAGACCACCTTTTTCAAGAAAACGCCGCATTCGTAACAAGGGGTCCCTGTCACGCCAACGATCAACTTCAGCCGGATCACGGTAGCGACGTGCATCATCAGCCGTCGTATGATCAGACATCCGATAGGTTTCACATTCGATAAAGGTCGCACCACCACCCGTGCGAGCCCGTTCCAAGGCCTCGGTTGTCGCCCGGTAAACCGCCAGGACATCGTTGCCATCGACCTGAATTCCCTTGATCCCGAAGGCCAGTGCTTTCTGAGCCAGGGTCTCCGCCGCAGTCTGCCTGTTGCGTGAAACCGAAATGGCCCACTGATTGTTCTGACAGATCGCCACCAGCGGCAGGCGATAGATCCCGGCCATATTGAGCGCCTCATGGAAATCGCCCTTTGAGGTCGCGCCATCGCCCAGATAGACCACCGCAACCGCCGGGTCAGAACGATAGCGTGCGCCCATGGCCATCCCTGCGGCATGCAGCAAATGAGTACCAACCGCAATATTGATCGGAAAGATGTTCAGTTCAGGCGGACAGAGCAGGCCTCGCTCGTCGCCAGACCAGTAACGGTAATAATTCGCCAGGGGATAATCGAGAGAAAGGAAAACACCGAGTTCACGGAACGACGGAAAGATCCAGTCCCGCGAGTTCAAAGCAAAGGCGCTGCCGACCTGGGCCGCCTCCTGCCCCAGTGACGACGGAAAGGTGCCGAGCCTTCCTTCGCGCTGCAAGCTCAGGGCACGCTCATCAGCCAGACGGGTCAGAACCAGTAATTCATAAAGTTGCAGAAATTGACGTTCAGATAGGGAGGGAAGCAGCTCAGAATCAACCTCTCCCTGAGGATTGAGTATCTCCAGACGTTCGATCTGGAATTGAGCGATCGTCTCTTTTGCCATACTGAAATTTTATCGAAGAGGGGCGAACTGTCAATGGGTGACAGCTGTCAGAAACTCTGTTCAGCACGAAGAAAACTCAGTTTGCTAGAACTCGCTGCTAAAATGAATAATGTCAGCAAGGCCTTACAATAAACTAGATCCATACTTAGGGTTTGCTGAATAAATACCTTCTCAGCCTAAAGCGTTGCATAGGGTGCTTGGCTACGCCAACAAAACAAGCGACCAGGCGATGTAAAATGGCCCATAAGAGCATGCAGGGTCTGCAGAAGCCGTTTTGTT
>JAJRWH010000131.1 GCA_024276935.1 Deltaproteobacteria bacterium | reverse complement strand
GGATACTGAACAGCCCGACAAGATCACCGCGTAATGCCTCCAATCGATTGCCCGGGGGAGAACGCAAATGTAAAAAACCCCGCCCAGAGGACGGGGCTTTAAAGGCGCCCCCTGAGGGGGCGTTACCGGCAGCCCCCAAAGAGGGCTGCCGGAGCGTTGTTCCCACGTCCAAACGGGTCAAAATTTAAGTTGCTGTTGTTCCACTTTCTTTTCGTGCTGCTCTTGATACCGCACGTAGCGCCTGATCATCTCGGCATCAAGACCGACAGTGTCAACACAATAGCCGGGCGCCCAAAAATGGTTGCCCCAGTAGCGTTTCTTCCGCAACTTGGGATGTTTCTTCAAAATACGTATCGCCGAACGACCTTTCAGGCGCCCCATCAACTCCGAGATAGAGACCTTCGGCGGCACCATGATGATCAGGTGAACATGGTCTTTCTGAATATTCAGTTCAACGATGTCACAGTGACTTTGTCCGCTGAATATCCGAATACACGCTCGAACCTCCTGGGCCAACTCGCCTTCCAGAATCCGGAAGCGATATTTCGGTACCCAGACAATGTGATACTGGCAGTGCCAAATGGCATGTGTTAATTTTCGAAAACGGCTCATGGCATTCCTTTCTATTCAGGTCGTTGCGGGAACAACATCTGAATATGGCTTGCCATGAGCCCTTTTGGCAAAGCCAAAGGACTCTGACCCCGTCCAGAGGACGGGGGTTTCTACTTCACACTAAAAAAGGCGGGCCAAATGGCCCGCCTTTTTTAGTTGAAATATCTTTGCCTGATCAGCAACCGATTGTTTTCATATACTCACGGTTAAGCTTGGCAATAAATTTGACACTGATTCCTTTGGGACAGGAAGCTTCGCACTCAAGGTGGTTGGTGCAGTTACCAAAACCCTGCTCCTGAAGGGAATCTGTCATGTTTTTCACCCGTGCTTTTGCCTCAATTTTACCCTGAGGCAGAACCGCCAACTGGGCGACCTTGGCACTGGTAAAGAGCATTGCCGAACTGTTGGGGCAACCGGCAACACAGGCACCACAACCGATGCATTCAGCAGCATCCATTGCATAATCAGCAACCGGCTTGCCAATCGGATGAGCGTTTCCATCAGGCACGCCACCAGTATGACAAGAGGTGTAACCACCCGCCTGCATAATGCTTTCAAGTGCCGAACGATCAACAATCAGGTCCTTGACGATCGGGAAAGCACGGGCACGCCAGGGCTCGATGAAAATCTCATCCCCATCATTGAACGAACGCATGTGCAACTGACAAACAGTCGTTCTTTCCTGACCACCGTGAGGACGACCATTGATGACCTGTGAACACATGCCGCAAATTCCCTCACGACAGTCATGGTCGAAAACAATTGGTTGCTTGCCACTCTTAATCAGCCCTTCATTAACTTCGTCGAGCATCTCAAGAAATGACATGTCGGGGCTGACCCCCTTAGCCGGATAAGTCTCCAACTGACCCTTATCTTTAGGCCCACTCTGGCGCCATACGTGAAGTGTAAGATCCATTATTTATAGCTCCTCACGGCAAGTTTAATATTTTCAAACTTCAGCGGTTCCTTGTGCAGCTCAGGGGCCTTGTCATTCCCCTTGAACTCCCAGGCGCCAACATAAGCGAAGTTTTCATCATCACGCGTTGCCTCGCCATCTTCGGTCTGATGCTCGACACGGAAATGACCACCGCAAGACTCTTCCCGGTGCAGGGCGTCAGTCGCGAGGATTTCACCAAATTCGAGGAAATCAGCCAAGCGACCGGCGTTCTCAAGTTGCTGGTTCAGTTCAGCACCCGAGCCGGTAACATTGACATTGTTCCAGAATTCGTCGCGAATCTCAGGGATGCGCTGCAGGGCGTGTTTAAGGCTTTCTTCACTCCGTGCCATGCCGACATCTTCCCACATGACCTTACCAAGTTCACGATGCAACTCACTGACGGTTTTCTTGCCCTTGATGTTCAGCAGGGTGTTGATCCGCTCCTCGACCTGCTCTTTCGACTCCTTGAATGCCGGATGCTCATCAGTAACTGTACCAGGAGTGACTGTGGCCAGGTAGGCAGCAATCGTATAAGGAATGACAAAGTAGCCATCAGCCAGACCCTGCATCAGAGCCGAAGCTCCAAGACGGTTGGCACCGTGAACCGAGAAGTTGGCTTCACCAAGAACGAACAGACCAGGCACATTGCTCATCAGGTTGTAATCAACCCAGAGGCCACCCATGGCGTAGTGCGGTGCCGGGTAGATGCGCATCGGCCGTTTGTAAGCATTTTCATCGGTGATTTTCTCATACATTTCAAAGAGGTTGCCATAACGCTCTTTGATCGTATGCTCGCCAACCCGCTCAATCGCAGAGGCATAATCGAGGTAGACACCACGCTTGCCTGGTCCGACGCCCCGCTCATCATCACACTGCTCTTTGGCAGCACGTGAAGCGATATCACGCGGAGCCAGGTTACCGAAAGAAGGATACTTGCGCTCAAGGTAGTAGTCACGATCCTCTTCAGGAACATCACCAGGCGCCTTGTCACAATCTTCTTTCTTCTTGGGAACCCAGCAACGACCGTCATTACGCAAAGACTCGGACATCAGGGTCAGCTTCGACTGATGATCACCGGTCTGCGGAATACAGGTCGGGTGGATCTGGGTGTAGCAGGGATTCGCCATGAAAGCGCCTTTTTTGGCGGCCTTCCAGGCTGCCGTTACGCTACAACCCATGGCATTGGTCGACAGATAAAAAACGTTGACGTAGCCACCGGTAGCCAGAACAACAGCGTCGCCCCAGTAAGAATTAATCTCGCCGGTCACCATGTTGCGGCAGGTAATCCCTTTGGCAACACCATCGACAACAACCAGATCGAGCATCTCGGTTCGCTCGTTCAACTTGACAGTCCCGGCCTTGACCTGACGAGACAGAGCTGAATAGGCACCAAGCAACAGCTGCTGACCTGTCTGACCACGCGCGTAAAAGGTCCGTGAAACCTGCGCCCCGCCAAAGGAACGATTGTCCAGATACCCGGCATAGTCACGAGCAAAAGGAACGCCCTGAGCGACGCACTGATCAATAATGTTGTTCGACACTTGTGACAGACGCCAGACGTCAGCCTCACGGGCACGGAAATCGCCACCCTTGATTGTGTCGTAGAAAAGACGATAAATGCTGTCACCGTCATTGGGATAGTTCTTGGCGGCGTTGATTCCCCCCTGGGCCGCAATCGAGTGGGCACGACGTGCGCTGTCCTGATAGCAGAACGCCTCGACATTGTAGCCAAGTTCACCAAGAGAAGCTGCCGCAGCACCACCGGCAAGACCGGTACCGACAACCAGAATTTTGAACTTGCGCTTATTGGAGGGATTGACCAGCTTCATGTCGAAACGGTGCTTATCCCAGGATTTTTCAATAGGACCAGTGGGTGTTTTTCCATCGAGAATCACAATAAACCCCCTAAATGTTCACAAAGCGAGCAAGGATAAGAACAGGAATAGCGACATAAGCCAACAGGAACACAACCGCGACAAGCTTGCCGCCGAGCGTCACCTTGTCGTGACTGGGTCCATTATTCCAACCGAAGGTCTGAACAAAGCTGGAAAGCCCGTGGGTCAAGTGCAGGAACAGAGCAATCATTCCAACAATGTAGACCAGCGCAATAAAGACTTTCTGAAAGCTCAAAACCACCATCGAGAAAACATCGGGGCGCATGGCCGCATCAAGCGGAAGTTTGGCCGCCGAAATCTCAGGGTTTGTAATCTGCACCGTAAAATGCAGCAGATGATAGATCAGAAACGCCAGTATAATCAGCCCAGTATAGAGCATCGACTCACTGGAAAAAGTGGTCTTCATCCGTTTTTTAATCGAATAGTTTACCGGTGTTGCAGCACGGTTTTCCATCGACAGTTTGATTCCGAATGTCACATGGACAGCAAAGAGTGCCAGCATGATCAATCGGAAAACCCAGACCAGAGGTCCGAGGCTCTTTAGATGTTCGGCATAGGCGTTAATACCGTCAGGCCCGGCAAAAACAGACAGATTGCCAAGCAGATGCATGGTGATAAAACCGACCAGAAGCAGGCCAGTCACCGCCATCAGAATCTTTCTTCCCACAGTGCTTTGTGTCAAATGCATAATTCAATCCCTCAAATAAGTGAATGATGGCAGACTGAAGAGTGGACATCTTCAACCCAACCGCTGCGCGCTATCCGGGCGGCTCATACCCGCAACCAAATTCCTCCTTAAGTCGAGCCTTGACTAACCGCTGGCGGACCCCGCCAGTTTATCTTCCTCCTGACCATAGGCAAAATCCCTTCGCAAAAGGAGGAGCGCAGCACTAGTAAATAAATCGGACCGGTTGCGTTCCCCGGATCAGCTCACAAGAAGAGAGCATCCAGAACCGTATACTGTATACTAAACATCGTTATAAAATAAAACCCCAAAAATCCTGATTATGTATTTTCTAATCAAGCAGACCCCTGAAGCATAAACTGGCGAATCCGCTCAAGACCCTGTTGAAGAACTGTCATCTTTTCCTGTGCTGCGCTCAGTTTTGCACGATCTTTCTCCAGCACCTTGGCCGGAGCATTGGCGACAAATTTTTCATTGGCCAACTTTTTGGTGAAAAAGTCGAGATCCTTCTGAACCTTGGCGATCTCTTTTTTAAGCCGTTCCTTTTCTTCGGTCAGATCGATCAGCCCGGTCAGGGGCACCAGGACTTCGACATCCCCGGCTACCTGGGTGGCAGACTGGCCAGGACGCTCGACACCAACCCCGATAGTCAAATCCTCGACCCGCGCCAGGGAACGAATATATCCCTTTCCCGCCTCCAGGGTTGCCGCGCTTTCTGAATCACGGCAATCCAGAATCACGGCAATCTTGCGTCCGGGAGCCACATCCAGTTCGCCACGAACATTGCGAATCGCACGCACGACCTCCATCACCAGATCCATTCGGGCCACAGCGGCAGCATCAATCTTGAAGTCACGCCAAACCGGGTACTCAGCCTGCATAATTGTCGCCACCGGACGCTTACCGGGAAGAGCCTGCCAGATTTCTTCTGTCACAAAAGGGATGAAGGGATGCAGCAGACGCAACAATCCTTCCAGGACCCTGTAGAGAACTGACTGGACACGCTGTTTTGCCTGCGCGTCATCACCGTACAGATCATCCTTGGCCAACTCGACGTACCAGTCACAGAACTCGTGCCAGGTAAAGGAGTACAGAGTTCCTGCGGCGTCATTGAATTTATAGCCCTGAAGGCAGGTTCCAACTTCAGCAGCCGCCTTGTTGAAACGATCCAGAATCCACTGATCGGCCAGACTCAATTTAAAATCGGTCGGTGTCGCACTGGCGGGATCAAACCCTTCGAGATTCATCAAGGCAAAACGGCTGGCATTCCAGAGCTTGTTGACAAAATTGCGATAACCACCAATCCGTTCGGTCGACAATTTGATGTCACGTCCCATGGCAGCAAAAGCGGCCAGCGTGAAACGAAAGGCGTCGGCACCATACTCGTCAACCACGGTCAACGGATCAATCACATTGCCTTTACTCTTGCTCATTTTCTGTCCCTGAGCATCACGCACCAGGGCATGGATGTAGACTTCCTTGAAAGGAACCTCATCCATGAATTTAAGCCCCATCATCATCATCCGGGCGACCCAGAAGAAAAGAATGTCAAAACCGGTCACCAGGCAGGATGTTGGATAAAACTTCTCCAGAGCTGCGGTCTTGTCCGGCCAGCCCATGGTTGAAAAAGGCCAGAGAGCCGAAGAGAACCAGGTATCGAGAACATCTGTTTCCTGATGCAACGAGGTCGAACCACAATGACTGCATTTTTCAGCATCTTCGCGGCTGACTGTAATTTCTCCGCACTCATCACAAAACCAGGCGGGGATCCGATGCCCCCACCAGATCTGCCGGCTGACGCACCAGTCCTGAATATTATTCATCCACTCAAAATAGGTTTTTTCCCATTGCGCTGGAAGAATTTTGGTTTTACCGAGCTTGACAGCTTCAATCGCTTTTTCAGCCAGAGGGCCAACGGCGACATACCACTGCTTGCTCATATAAGGTTCAATGATCGTTCTGCAGCGATAGCATTCTCCAACCGCATTGGCATAATCATCAATCTGCTCCAGCAAGCCATGCGTCTGAAGATCTTCGATAATTTTTTTACGCGCGGCATAACGATCAAGCCCCTGGTAATCACCGCCGTTCTCGTTGATATTCCCTGAATCATCCAGAACATTAATCACTTCAAGATCATGACGTTTGCCCATGTCAAAATCATTGAAATCATGTGCGGGAGTAATCTTGACTGCACCCGACCCGAATTCCCGATCAACATAATCATCAGCTATGATTGGGATTTCACGCCCGGTCAACGGCAATTTAATCATTTTGCCGATCAGGTCGGTATATCGTTCATCTTCAGGATGGACGGCAACCGCAGTATCTCCGAGCATGGTTTCTGGGCGGGTGGTTGCAACCACCAGAACCCTGTCGGTTCCGACCACTGGATAACGTAAATGCCAAAGATGACCTTTTTTATCCTCATGCTCGACTTCAAGATCTGAAAGTGCGGTATGACAACGGGGACACCAGTTGATCAGCCGATTGGCCCGATAGACAAGTCCATCCTCATGCAGCCGGACAAAGACCTCACGTACCGCCTTTGACAACCCGGCATCCATCGTAAACCGCTCTCGTTCCCAATCGCATGAAGCCCCCAGGCACTTGAGCTGGTTGATGATCTGCCCACCCGACTCTTCTCGCCACTGCCACACCCGCTCGACAAATTTTTCGCGTCCGAGTTCATGACGATCACAGCCTTCGCTCGCCAATTGCTTTTCGACAACATTTTGCGTCGCGATTCCGGCGTGGTCCGTTCCGGGCATCCAGAGAACCTCGTGGCCGGTCATTCGCTTCCAGCGGCAAAGAATATCCTGCAAGGTGTTGTTCAGGGCATGGCCCATGTGCAATACGCCCGTTACATTAGGAGGCGGGATAACGATCGAATATGGTGCCGCAGATGAATTTTCATTGCCACGAAAATAACCGGCATCCTCCCAGGTCTGATACCATTTTTTCTCAACCTGACAAGGCTCATATCCCTTGGGTAATTTTTCCATTTTCTGATTCCTCATAAATTCAACGCCCGGACAACCCTGGTTACGGTTTCCGGCGGATACGACAAAGGGGGGAGGCAAGGTGCGCTGGCACACCTCGCCTCCCCCCGGGATTCAAACTGGGCTTGATCAGCTCACCCGGAAGTTCAGGCCGCCCCTTCCTTGATTTTACGAATTTCATCTTTGATCAAGGCCTCGGCAAGATCGGGAACAACTTCCCACACGACTTGCTCCAGCAATTGTGCTGCCATTTTTTCAACAAGAGGGCCGGCAACCTTTTTAACGACGGCCTCTATCGCAGATTCGTCAAGATTTCGTAATTGCTCTTCAACCGCAGCAACATCAGGCTCTTGCTCGGGTTCTGAAACGGGCTCAGTGGGTGCCTCGGCTTCGGCAACAGGCTCAAGAAGAGAAGAGATAGATTCGACTTCGGGTGAAGCTTCCTCGGCAAGAGCAGGCTCTGCATCAACCTCCAAAGCGGGCTCCGTTACAGGCGACAGGTCATCCTGACTTTCTGCATCCGGCTGCGGAGCAGAAAAATCCACGGTTTCCACAACAGGCTCATCTTCAAAGGTGATAGGAGAGGTTTCAACAGGTTCCGGCTCATCCTCCGGAAGCTCTTCTATAATCGCATCCCCTTCGAGCTCAATGATGTCATCTTCGCCCAGCTCGATAATCTCATCTTCAGGCTCAGCGACCTCAACAAGCGGTTCCTCCATCAACGGAGCCGGTTCTTCAAACTGGATCGCTTCTTCACCGGCAAGATCCGCAGCAGGAGTCACAACGGGGGATTCTTCACTTGTCACTGTTTCAGCAACATCTGCCTGCAGATCTTCTTCTTCAAAAGTCACTGCATCCCAAATATCATCACTCTCTTCTACAACCTCCTCAACAACCGGGCTTGCAGGCTCGGTCGGGACCGCAACCTCTGAGGACTCGAGATTGTCTTCCTCGGGACTCAGCGGAGTCTCGGCAGAAAGCTCAACCTCGAATTCAGGTTCTGGAGCCGCCTCAACAGGAGGTTCGACTTCGGGCTCAGGTTCGGGGACAACAACCGGAGCTGAACCTTTTTCTGGCGCGGCAGCAAGCAGCTCTTCGACTTTTGAAATCAAGGCCTGCGATTCAAAAGGCTTGTTAATCCAGCCATCAGCCCCAACCTGTGTTGCCTTGGCCTCGTCAAAGTTTTCGAAAGCACCCGGCAGCAGCAATACCGGCACAGAGCCGAGATCGGGATCATTTTTGATCTCGCGACAAAGCTCAAACCCGTCTTTTCCAGGCATCCCGATATCTGCAATGACCAGATCAGGAAACTCCTTTCGGGCCAGATCCAGTGCCACGTCACCATTTTCGGCAATCAGAAGTTGATAATCCAGATTGGCAAAAACGATTCCGACGACCTTCTGGATTGTCAGGCTGTCATCGGCCAGAAGCAGTTTCTTCGCCATTCGATGCCTCCTCGCACCTTGTATTGCCCCCATCTAGCTCAGGAGCGGATCAGATCCATCACAAAATCGTCAACATTTAGAACAAGAAAACGACTTTTGTTATAACAAAAAATGTCAGGCAAAAAGCCCCTGACCTTTTGGCAAGCATCTTTCCACCGGCCTCGACTCTCAGCAACAATTCCCACTGTTGTATCCGCTGGCAGAGCCATCGGACCACATTCAGTTGCAACCAGCACCTGATAGTCGACCTGAGAACCTGCTTCGGCTCTCGTACCAGGAAGTGCCTCCGAAGCGAGAACCGGTACAATCTCATCATCAACGATCAACATGCCGGCCATTTTGGGCGGCATCAAAGGCAAAAAATCTACCCGCCCTTTTTCAACGACCCGCAACAACCGATCAAGCGGAACCGCATAGTCACATCCCGACAGACGAAAAAGCCCCAAACGCCCCCTCATCCCGGATTCCCCGCATAACAGGCCGCCAGATCCAGGCGAATAAAAGGCGTACCGTCAAACAGAGCCAGCTGTTGAAAACAGCGCCATCCTGAAGCTTGCAACAACTGAGGCAACGGATGGTCCTTCATCTCTGCCGCCGGATAAAAACCGACCACCCGGTTCACCAGCAGTGCCCAGTTGCCCTCACGACTGCCAAGAACCAGAGCAGTGTCCAACCCCTCAGAAGCGAGGTCAAGTCGATCCGTCAAATCAACGACGGGAATCATCGTCCGGCGAAAAGGCAAGGCTCCTGCAACAAATGATTGCTGATCGCCCCGGCTGAAATCGACCTGCTCTGCTACCTGTTCGCGGATCTCAACCAGATCGTTCAAATCGACACAAAAGCCGACTGGTCCAATATGGAAGAGCAGCCTGCGAGAGATTTCGTCCATCCCTTGAAACCCTCTGTAAGAGCCGGTTTTATTCGCGCCTGAGACCGCGCTAACGCTAGCATAGCGTCTTCTAGGGTGTCAAGTTTTTCCCTGGGGAAAATCAATAAGTTACCTCAACTCCAGGCGGCTGCCAGACGATATAAGTCACAGCAAAATTCCGGGAGTTTAAACCAGATTTTGGTTCATCCAGGAGAAATGGCCGTAGCTACCGGTCGAAAATGAGCTGAAATCGGGGGAAACTCCCGGATCATGAGCAGCCTGATGGCATCCTAGAGAGGCTTCCATGGCTGAGGCAAAAAGATTCGACTGTAGAGCGCCAGAGCAAAACGATCTGTCATTCCGGCAATAAAATCAGCAACCGAGACCTCAAGACTGTCCCCATCAAAGCGTCGTCCGCCTGCCTCAAAAAAAACGTCTTCATTTTCAACAAAATACCCAAACAGCTCACGCAACATCCGCGACGCCTTGACAAAATCAGCGTGGACCTCATCTACCTGATAAACCCGTTCAAACAACCAGGCTCGCAAGGCACGAATCGCCTCATCCATATCGGCGGACAACAGGATCCGGGTTCCCCCTCCAACAAGAGAACGTTCAATCAAATCACTGACCATACGACCGATGCGTTCTGCATGGGAACTGCCGACAACACTGATGATCTCGGCGGGCAACTCCTCCTGCCGGATCAATCCACCGCGAACTGCATCATCAAGATCATGATTAACATAAGCGATAATATCGGCCAGACGTACGATCTGGCCTTCCAGGGTCATTGCACGAGAGGCACTATCCGGGGCCAATAAGGGTCCCCGCCCTTTGGAATGCTTAAGAATCCCGTCACGAACCTCAAGAGTCAGATTAAGGCCCCGACCGTCCTTTTCGAGACATTCAACGACTCGCAGACTCTGGGCAACATGACGGAATCCTCCCGGGACCAGTTCATTCAGAACCCTTTCTCCGGCATGGCCAAAGGGCGTGTGTCCAAGATCATGCCCCAGTGCGATGGCTTCGGTCAGATCCTCATTCAACGCCAACGCCCGGGCAACGGTTCGGGCAACCTGAGAGACTTCAAGGGTGTGTGTCAACCGAGTCCGGTAATGATCACCTTCTGGTGAGAGAAAAACCTGGGTTTTATGTTTAAGTCGTCGAAATGATTTGGAATGCAGAATTCTATCGCGGTCATGCTGAAAAACAGTCCTGACCGAACAGAAAGGTTCTTCTCTTTGGCGACCTACTGAATCAACACTATGACATGCATGTTCAGACAAAATCGTCTTTTCACGTGCTTCAATGTGCTTACGAATATTCATGAGCGAACCACTTCGAAAGAGATATACTCTATTTAGACAACAGCCTTATCCATGCACTTACTTTCTGATATTATACGTTTCATACTGAAAAAATCTGAAATACTATACCTTTTTTGAAAAAAAACTATTTTCGACTTGATTTTTGCCTCAAATCAGATATTAAACAAAGCTCCAGCTCATCTAAATAACTGATCAGTTCATGATCATACTCGAAAAGAAAAGGAGACCATTAATGGCAACACCAACAGAACTTGCGGCCCAAATTCTTTCGGCTCATCTGGCTAAAACCGAAATGACCAAAGATGAGATATTTGCAGAACTGACCGAGTTGCACAGCACTCTTTCAGCCCTCGAGCGTGGAGAAGTGCCTGCCCTTGCTACGGAAGAATCCAATGAACCGGTTGTTTCCCGCAAAAAAGCATTTGGTAAAGACAAGATCTACTGCATGATTTGTGGCAAGGGATTTAAGACCCTGTCCCGTCACTTGCGTAGCGCCCACGACACAACACCCAAGGACTATCGCAAGCAGTTTGATATTCCGCGCACCCAATCACTTGCAGCCCGCAGTTATTCGGAAAGCCGCCGTCAGATGGCTGTTGACCGGGGACTGGCCGACAACCTCGCCAAGGCTCGCGCCAAGAAGAAAAAGAAGTAATGATGATTCTCCCCGGGTGTTTTCCGGCGGGAAACACCTGGGGAGACCAGAATCCTATTCAACCTTAAAGGGAACCCGAGCCAGTTCGTTCCCTGCCAAATCAACAACCTGAACCTGCCAGTTTCCCTTCCACTCAGGAAGAATCTTTTTGGAGGAGTAGGTCCGCCATCTGGCTGAGCGTACCGGCAGAGTGACGCGAGCCATCTCCCGACCCTCATAACTCCAGACATGTTCAACAGCTGTTTCCTCGGCGGTAGCACCTTCTACCCGGGTAAAGCAATACAGTTTGCCCATCTGGGCGGGATAGACTTCGACATTGTCCACCGGCTCCCGGTTACTGATCTGGGTCGTAATGACCGCCT
>JAJRWH010000130.1 GCA_024276935.1 Deltaproteobacteria bacterium | reverse complement strand
TGGCGTCAATGCCTGCGTCCTGAGCAATCTGACCGACTTCCAGGTGATTGGCAGAGGACTGATCCCAACCCGAACGAATTTTGATAGTCAGTGGTCCGGAAAAAACCTTGCGGACCGCCCTGATGATCTCGCCAATCCGGGCCGGATCCTTGAGCAGGGCGCTTCCGGCTCCGCTGCGGACCACTTTTTTGACCGGACAGCCCATATTGATGTCAAGCAGTTTGGCATGGCCCTTTACCATGGCTGCGCCACGAGCCAGAACCTGCGGATCATCGCCAAACAGTTGTACGCCCAGGGGTTGTTCTGCGGCGCAGGTTGCGAGGAGTTCAAGTGTTTTGCGGCCATCCCGAATCAGGCCATTGGCACTGATCATTTCGGTGAAAACCAGTGCGGCTCCAAACGACTTCATGGTTCTGCGAAAAGGAAGGTTGGTAATACCTGCCATCGGAGCAAGAATCAGAGGGTTGTCAAGTGTCAGGGAGCCGATTCTGAAAGAAGTAGATTGCATAATAATTAGGCATTGTAGCTGGATGTCATGGTAAATCAAGCGAAAAGAACAGGTGGTATCGCCTTGTGGGCTCGCGGTTACCTGAATACTGTATACAAAAATCAACTTGACAAAAAGGGGGGTGGTTGTTAGAACAATATTTGGAAATTTAAGAGAGGGAAGGTGTACGGCATCCCGATTGACGGGTTTTCGCCGGACGCTGTTTCGCCTCTTTTTTCTGGATTGTCGGTGAACCCGTTCGGGCGGACAGTTTCTCTGGCGATCGATTGCAGCTTTCCGCTTTGCGGACTATTTTACCTTGGCCCCTCTGGGGTATCCAAACTTTGTTTCATTCACACCGAAGGAGAGAGCGTATGTCGACACTGAAAAAAATCCTGGCTCAGAAAATTGATGAGCATCGTCCCCGCGTCACCAGACTGGTCAAAGAGCACGGTGATACCAAGTTGGGCGATGTGACAATTGCCCAGACTATCGGTGGTGCCCGTGGCATCAAGTCGTTGGTAACCGATATTTCCTACCTTGATCCAATGGAAGGTATCCGTTTCCGGGGCAAGACCATTCCTGAGACTTTCGAAGCTCTGCCGAAGGTTCCGGGCAGTGACTATCCTTATGTTGAGGCGTTCTGGTTCATGCTGTTGACCGGCGATGTTCCGACCATGGAGCAGACCCTTGAGGTTGTCGAGGACTGGAAAGCTCGTGCTCAGGTTCCTGAGTATGTTTATGACGTTTTGCGTGCCATGCCTCGCGATTCACATCCGATGACCATGTTCTCTTCAGCGATTCTGGCCATGCAGCGCGACTCGGTTTTTGCCAACAACTATGCTGCGGGCAAATTCAACAAGATGACCTGTTGGGAAGATATGTATGAGGATTCGAGCAATCTGATGGCCAAACTGGGTCCGATTGCTGCTTATATCTATCGTATGAAGTACAAGGGGGACACCCCGATTGCTGCTGATCCCAGCCTCGATTTTGGTGGCAACTTTGCTCACATGATGGGCATGGATGCTCCTTATGATGACGTGGCCCGGATGTACTTCATTCTTCACTCTGACCATGAGTCGGGGAACGTTTCGGCTCATACCACTCACCTGGTTGCTTCGGCTCTGTCCGATGCCTATTACAGCTACAGTGCCGGTATCAACGGTCTTGCCGGTCCTCTTCACGGTTTGGCAAACCAGGAAGTTCTTTCCTGGACCCAGGAGTTCATGGCCAAGCTGGGTGGTGAGGTTCCGACGAAAGAAGGCCTCGAAAAAGCATTGTGGGACACCCTGAACAGTGGTCAGGTTATCCCCGGTTACGGTCATGCTGTTCTGCGTAAGACCGACCCACGTTACACCTCACAGCGTGAGTTCTGTCTCAAGACCGAGGGTCTTAAAGACTATCCGCTGTTCAAGCTGGTCAGCATGATCTACGAAGTTGCTCCGGGCGTATTGCAGGAGCATGGTAAAGCGAAGAACCCCTGGCCAAACGTTGATGCCCAGTCGGGTGTTATTCAGTGGTACTATGGTGTAACTGAGTATGACTTCTACACGGTTCTGTTCGGTGTAGGTCGTGCCCTGGGTTGCCTGGCTAACATTACCTGGGATCGTGCTCTGGGTTATGCGATCGAGCGTCCCAAGTCGGTGACCACTGCCATGCTGGAAGAAGCAGCAGGCATCAAGTAAGTCACCAGACTTTTTACTGTACAATTAAAAAAGGGAGGTCCATTCGGGCCTCCCTTTTTTTGATTACGGTCAGGGTTCGATATCGAACTGTTGATACCTGTCACTGAAAGAACCGTTCTGGTTCCAGCTGCGTTCCTTGACCTGGATATGGTGCTGTCGGTCTACCAGTAAAACGGTTGACGCTCTGGTCCCGTAATGCTCGCTACGGATAAAAATTGGCGCAAGGCGCTGTTCCCATTGCAGGCCGATTCCGGTATCGGGCAGTTGGTTTTGTTTGACCGGCTGGTCGTTTTGCAGAATTGCCAGCAGATTATCCAGGCTCAGGTTCTGCTGGTGAATGCTTTGTTGCAGAAGCTGTTTGCCTCGTTCAACTTTTGGCCAGGGGGTATCGAGCAGGTGGTTGGAAAGACCGTAGATGGCGGGTTCAAGACGTCTGGTGGCCGGATATCTGTTGGATCGCCAGCATAACTGGTCCCAGCGGCCATAAAGCAGATTGAAGCCATTGTAGCTTTGGGCGTTTTGTTCGAGCCAGGGGTGCCAGTTGTTGTGAGCCCCGAGCAGGTAATCCCGAACCAGGTGTCCTCGGGATGGACGCTGCAGCTGATTGGCACCGGCCTCGCGAAAGTTGGTGATAGCGGCCAGCTTGCCTTGTCGATTCAGCGCCAGCCAGCTTCCGCAAGATTCAAGATCCTGTCCGCCAAGTAGTTGCGGGGTTGTTGACCACCAATGCAGGGGTTTGCTTGGCCGGGCATGGTATTCATCACGATTGGCAATCAGGATCAGCGGGAACTCGGGGTGCTGATTGATCGCGAAAAGAATCAGACACATTTTGTCGTTGTTCGCATCTCATAACCTTGGTTTCAGCAGCCCTCGGGCAAATGAACAGGGTGCGAAGGTTCAGGGCTTCTTTTCTTTTTCCTTGCGTGTGGCGTAGATCAGCAGCTTCTGGTCGGTGTAGGTCTCGACTTCACCGGCAAAGGATTCAATTTGAAAGAAATCGTGAATCTTGGCCGGAGCGTCCATGAAAAAACGATTGAGTTCCTGAATCCTGGTTTTGTTCATTCCTGCACGGCGGGCCCAGTCGTGAAAATCATGCTGCTTGGGGAGAATTCTGGTCTCGTGCAAAATCAGCTCGGCATCATTGATCATTTCACGCCAGACATCTTCGGTGTAGGCCCGAATATGAGTTGGATCACGCATCTTCTCCATGGTCTGGTAGAACTCGGCCACCTCAGGATCAGAGGGAAGCAGGGTGTCAATGATGACCATTCGCCCACCACGTCGTAACACCCGATGAAACTCTTTGAGTGCGCGTGGCACGTCGGGGAAGTGGTGAGGGGCAATGCGACAGGTCAGCAGGGTGAAGGAACCCGCCGGGAAAGGCAGATCTTCGGCATCGGCTTCGCGAAAAATGACGTTGTCAACGCCGCCCTCTTCGGCAATATGCTCCTGGGCCTTTTTGAGCATCTGCATGGTGAGATCAGAGGCGACGACCTGGCGAACCTTGGGTGCGAAATAAAGGGCAGTGTGACCGCCACCGCAAGCGACATCAAGCATGTTGTCTTCGGGGGTCGGCTGAAGCAGTTCGGCGGCGGCATCCAGATCCTTGCCACCGGTAAAAGAGTCGGAGTAGACATACTCCATCGCGGCACGACCAAATTGTTCACGAACCCGATTTTTAAACTTCTGGTTCATTTTGGAACCTCCAGAGATTGCGTGGGAGTGAATCCGGCTAACCCGGCGCGGATTCAGGTGCAGTATAGCATTTCAAACAAAAATGTCTTGGAGAAGTTTGACCAATAAGGTATTTTTTTGCGATTTTGTTTTTATTGCAGCGGCATGGCTTTTGCTCAACAGGAGTCGGCTGGCGTTTCGCCCTATGGCATCCGGCCAGATTCGGCGAAAATTTGTCTTTCGCGACAAGGGAATGGCAAAAACTGCTTCATAGAAAAAGGTAGAGAGAATCGATGGACAACTGGACAGCTGTGATAACGGGTCTGGCCGTGGGGATCTGGGATGAATTTATCTATATTCTTCCCTATCTGGCGATCGGGGTGTTGCTTGAGGCAATTATTCGGACGATGAAGTGGCATCTCAAAATTCGTCAGGCCCTGACGCGCTTCGGAGGTTTTGCCATTATTCTGGGGACTTTGCTCGGAGCGATCAGTCCTCTGTGCGCTTGCGCAACCCTGCCACTGGTGATCTCTTTGCTGCTGGCGGGCCTGCCTCTGGCCCCCGCCATGGCTCTGCTGGTCACCTCACCCCTGATGAGCCCTGCCGGGTACACTCTGCTGAACTGGGAGCTGGGACCAGGTTGGGCCAATGCGGTGTTGGTCAGTGCGGTTCTTTTTGGCTTGTTTGCGGGGTATATCACCCAGTTTATGCGGCGTTATGGCTTTACCGAAGAGGCAATCTTTAAAAACAGCCTCCCGGAGGGTGATTTTCATGATCCTGATTATCCGGTTGAGGAATTACGCTGTGACTGTGGTAAACAGCTGTCGCACCGGGTTAATCGCTGTACCCATAACAAGTTTCTGGTTTTTCTGGCCAAGTTCTGGGAAGGGATGATCAAAATCGGCAAGTTTGCCCTGCTCGGTGTTGTTATCGAGGTTCTGGCTGTTCAGTTTATCCCGACCGCATGGGTTTCGGGTATTTTGGAAGGCAACGGGATCCTGCCCATTTTTGCCCTGGCTTTTGCGACAATTCCACTGCATTTGCCGCAGGTGACTGCGGCAGCAATGCTCTACGGGTTTGTTTCGCCGGAGTTTGGAGAAGGGATCAAACTGGCCAAAGGGGCAGGGATTGCTCTGCTGGTTGGTGGCCCGGTAACGGCCCTGCCGGTGATGGGCCTGTTTATTGCGATGTTTAAAAAGCGGGTTCTGGCGCTGTATCTGGCGATCTGCATCAGTGGGACCCTGATCCTGGCGCTAGGCTATCGGGCCTTACCGTTGTAGGCTCCATCAGCCTTTGTTGTTGGGCATATTTTTACGGGCGCAAAGATCCCTCCTTGCGGGAAGGTCTTTGCGCCTTTGTTGTTGAATTTCTGCCAATTCAGGCCGGTTCCTGCGGTTTTTCCTGTTCTTCATATTCAGCCAGAAGTCGACTCAGTTCATCAGCGATTGCCGTACAGGCACTGTGCAACGTTTCAGGAAATTCGGCCAGCTGTTGGAGTTGACTGTCGAGCTGTTTGGCTGCTGTTAAGGCCTGGCGCGTAATCTGTTCCTGGGTGGGTGGGGTATTTTGCCCGCTGAATTCACGAAACTGTTTGGCGACAGTTGGATGACTGCGCTCTTTTTCAATGACGGTTTCTCGCAATTGCTGATACTGTTCATCGTCCAGCTGCTGTTCTTCACGGGCCTGGCGCAGCAGGTCGATGGAACGGTAGTCCGGAACCGGATGCATATGGCGACTTCGGACGAGGATTTCCGGCTCTTCTTTTTCCAGATAGCGATAGGCACCGGTCAGTTTAAGGGCCGTTTCTTTCTTGATGCGGACCTCTTGTCGGCAGTAATCATCGAAAGAGGTGTAGCCCCAGGTGTTGTAGTCACCACCGCTTTTGACCAGGCAGAGTTGCTCTCCCAATTCGACCCAACTCGATTTGAACTGTCGGGCGACACTCAGAACTCGATAACGTGGTGACGAGGGATCGAGTTGTTGCATGATCTGTTCAATAATCAATTCGCCTTTGGTTTTTGGCGTATCTGACATGAGGCAATATCCTTTTGGAGGTTGTCCTATTCCTGAATCCGTGAGGTTTCTGCACTTTCTATCCAACAGAAATTTACCGATTCAGGATATTGAAAAACGCAGGCAGGTTATCACAAGGGGAGTTTTTGTGGCCAGTATCGAGTGACTCGGTTACAATGCCGCAGATTCTTGACAGAGGTTTGACCCATGAATAAATACCAGGTTGGTCCAGAGACGGCGCGCATGATTGCCCTGCGCCATCCCTGGGTGTTGGCGGATCGATTTACCCGCAAGTGGACAGGGGCTAAAGTGGGTGAATTGGCCCTGCTTTGTGACGAGCGACAACAACCCCTTGCGACGGCCTTGCTCGACCCTGCGGATCGGGTCGTGGCTCGTATTCTTGGCCCTCCAGGCATGCAGCCGGATGCGGGTTGGTTTCGGAATCGGCTCCAGAAAGCACAACGTTTGCGCCAGCAGGCAGGATTGACTGATACCGATGTTTACCGTCTGGTGAATGGCGAGGGCGATGGCTTGCCTGGCCTGACGATCGATTGCTACGCAGAATACTTGATGGTTCAGCTCTATACTCCGGCCTGGGATGGCTACCTGTCTGTTCTTCTTAAGGTTCTGCAAGAGCTTTTTAACCCTGATGGGATTTACCGCAAATTACGTCCCCAGGAGACACGCCAGCTCGAAGCGCGAAGTGGGAGCAAAACCTATAGCCGTCTTATTGCCGGGGAACTGGCTCCGGTCCCCTTGCTTGTTCAGGAAAACGGGCTGCAATATCAGGTTGATCTGGGTGAAGGGTTGAATACCGGGATATTTCCCGATCAGCGTCGTCATCGCCAGGATTTGATGCAACGGGTCAAGGGAAAACGCTTTCTCAACCTGTTTGCTTTTACCGGGGCGTTTTCTGTGGCGGCAGCGGCTGCCGGAGCAAAGCGGGTCACCAGCGTCGATGTTTCGGCGCGCTATCTCGGGGTCGCGCAGGATAATTTTTCGTTGAACAGAATCAACCCCAAACGCCACAATTTTGTGGTTGGCGATGTTTTTGCTGAATTGGAAAAGTTTCGCCAGGCCGGAGAGCGTTTCGATATCATCCTGTTTGATCCGCCCTCTTTTTCAACGACCAGAAAAAGTCAGTTTTCAACCCGTGGCGGAACCGCCCAGCTGGTTCGTGCCAGTCTGCCCCTTTTGGAGACCGGTGGATTACTGATTGCTTCTTCCAATCATCAAAAAGTCGATATGACCGCATATCTCAAAGAGCTGCGACGTGGGGCGGTTGAAGCGGGGTGTGAGTTGCGTACGATTTACCGGGGTGGTCAACCGGAAGATTTTCCGGTGCCGGTCAGCTTTAGTGAGGGGAATTATCTGAAGTATGTGATCAGTGTGAAAGACTAGGAGTTGAAATTATGTTTTTCCTTGTTTTTTTGGTGCCGATTGGTCTGGTTGCTGCGTACATGACCTTTGTTTGTGCCCGCCAGAAGCATACTGGTGCTGCGCTGTTAATGGGGGCAGCAACAGCTGTTTGCGCGATTATTTCGTTGTTGATCGTTGTCATCGGTCTGTTTGTCGCTAAAGCGACCTAGTGCCCCGTGCGGTTAGTTCTGCCTTCTAATTCAGGCCCTTTTAACTGCGGTCTGCGTTTCTTCTCCTCGGTTTAACTCAGGCTAGGCCTGCGTCGAAGTGCCTTGTCCGCAGCTAAAATGTCTCTTAATTAATCGACATGACTAACCAAACGGGACACTAGACTCTTGTTTTGGTCCAGCTATTCTGTTAAAAAGGTCCATTCGAATCTGGATTAAAAACAGGAGTGGTAAACATGGGATTGATGGCAGGTAAACGTGGCATTATTGTTGGCGTTGCAAATAACAAAAGTATCGCCTGGGGGGTTGCTCAGCAGCTGAAAGAGGCAGGCGCGGAAATCGCGTTTACCTACCTGAATGAAGCGCTGGAAAAGCGGGTTCGTCCTTTGGCCGAGAGTCTTGGGTCAGAGATTATCCTGCCTTGCGATGTGCAGGATGAAGCTCAGCTGGAGACAGTTTTTGCCGAGTTGGAAAAACGCTGGGGAAAGATCGATTTTGTTGTTCATGCTGTTGCTTTTGCGAATCGGGAAGATCTGAAAAACCCTTTTTCGCAGACAAGTCGGGCCGGATTTCAGCTGGCTCTCGATATCAGTGCCTACTCACTGATTTCCATGACCCGTGCCGCTATGCCGATTATGAATGAAGGGGGTAGCATCATTACCATGACCTATCTGGGGGCGATGCGTGCTATTCCCGGTTACAACATTATGGGGGTGGCCAAGGCGGCTCTGGAGGCCTCGGTCCGTTATCTGGCGGCAGAGGTTGGTGAGCAGGGGGTGCGGGTCAACGCAATCTCTGCCGGGCCGATCAAGACTCTGGCAGCGTCCGGGGTTGGGAACTTCAATGAAAAACTGCGGGTCATGGAGAAACGTTCACCTCTTAAACGGACCGTTTCTCAAGAAGAGGTTGGCAAGGCATCACTCTATCTGCTTTCTGATCTTGCCAGTGGTGTGACGGGGGAAGTGCACTACGTCGATGGTGGTTTCAGTATCGCCGAAGGCTGAAGTCGTCAGCGATATTCTGTTTTGCAGGGGCCCCGTAAGGGGCCTTTGTTATTTCCAGGGGTTATAGGCTCGAGGTAGATATTGTCGAGCCAACCTGTCAGGATAGCTATGATTCATGGCAAAACCAGTGGCCTGAAGCCCAGTGATCTTAAAGCGCTTGAGCGGATCTACCGGCGGCGGATTCCGACCGACAGTCTGATCAGCGGTGAATTGGCGCGGTATCTAACCGAGCAATCGGTGCGGATCGGACGGCAGATCGGCCTGATCATTAATCGGGCTGGTGAGGTTTTACATGTTATCGTCGGCGATGATCGTGAAATTCTGATCCCCGACCTTTCCGGGTTTGCTCTCGGACGCAGTGGGCTGCGCGGACTGCGCTGTGTTCATACCCACCTTAAGCAGGAACCCCTTTCTCGTGATGATCTGACCGACCTGGAACTTCTGCGGCTGGACGCCATAGTTGCTCTTGGTGTCGGCGACAATGGTTTGCCGGGTCGTCTCGAATATGCCCATCTGTTACCGACTCGGGACAAGGCTCAGATCGAGCGGGTCGTCATTGACGATTTTCACCGCCTGAGCCTTGATTTCAGAGCCTTTATTCAGTCTCTTGATGCCGAGATGGAACGCTTGTCGGCTGAGACCATCGATCTGGAGGATGGTCGTGAGCGGGCTCTGCTGATCTGTGTTGGCCAGAGTTCAAGACGCCAGATGGAAGATTCTCTTGCTGAATTACGTGAACTGGCCAAAACTGCGGACTTGCAGGTGATTGACCAGATTATGCAGCGCCCACGGCGTCTGCATCCACGTTATCTGGTCGGTGAGGGCAAGCTGCGTGAAATTGTGATCAATGCGTTGCAGCAACGGGCCACTTTGCTGGTTTTTGATCGCGACCTGACCCCCAATCAGGTACGGGCCATCAGTGAGGTTACCGAAGTCAAGGTTATCGATCGAACCCAGCTGATTCTGGATATCTTTGCCAGACGAGCACAATCCCGTGATGGCAAGGTGCAGGTCGAGTTGGCCCAACTCAAATACATTCTGCCGCGGTTGAGCGGCAAGGGCACAGCCCTGTCGCGCCTTATGGGGGGAATCGGGGGCCGGGGGCCGGGCGAAACCAAACTTGAAATTGACCGTCGTCGTACCCGTGATCGGATCAGGCGGCTTGAAAAGGAGCTGGAAGCTCTGGGGCGTGGCCGTCAGCAGCGCCGCCAGAAGCGGATTCGTGCCGGGGTGCCAATTGTTTCTATCGTCGGATACACCAATGCGGGCAAATCGACCCTGCTCAATGCCCTGACCCAAAGTGCCGTGTTGACCGAAAACCTCCTTTTTGCCACCATCGATACTGCAACCCGTCGTTTGCGCTTTCCTCTTGATCGTGAGGTGATTGTTGCTGATACCGTCGGGTTTATCCGTGACCTTCCGCCCAGCCTGGTCGGAGCCTTTCGTGCCACCCTGGAAGAGCTTGAAGATGCCGAATTGCTTCTGCATTTGGTGGATCTGTCCAATCCGCGTTTTGCGGAGCAGATTGAAGCGGTTGAAAAGATTCTGGCCAGTCTCGATCTTGGCCAACGTGCGCAGCTGCTGGTTTTCAACAAGGTGGACCAGCTTGATAAGGATGAGGTTGCAGCCCTCTGTCGACGCTATGATGCTGTTCCTGTCAGCGCCCTTGATCGTTCGACTTTTGGTCCACTTCTGGCGGAGATGCAGAGTCGTTTCTGGCCGCAGGATCAACTGGCGTCGACTTGACATTGAGGGAAGATTTCCGTTAATCTGGCCCGTCAGATTGTATACAGATGGTCAGAAACTGCCGAATTCATAGGGATTTCGTAGGTTTTTCCTGGCGATATCCGGCAGTTGTGGAGGTCACATAATGTTACGACTGGTCTGGGGAACGGCACTGCTGCTGCTTGCAGTAGGTTGTATGCCTTCTGCCCCTCTCCATATTCAGATAACCGATAAGGCTGAAGTCAAACCATCCTCTTCTTCTGTGGAGGTTGTCTCTCCCCCTGTTGAAACCAGAGATGTGCCCAGGTTTGATCCTCTGCTGACGGCTGCAGTCAAGGCGGGGTTGCTTGCGCCTGTCCCCCCCTCAGTTGAAGACTTTATCGCTCATCGTCCGCCTTTGCAGTATACCGGCGATATTCCTATCGAAAAGAATCCTCGGGTCGATAAGCTGGTCGCTTACTATACCGGTCCGGCGCGCAGGATGTTTGGTCGCTGGCTGGAACGGGCGGGTAAGCATATCCCCCGAATTCAGATGGTTTTTGCCAGTGAAGGCCTGCCCCTCGATCTGGCTTACCTGGCGATGATTGAGTCCGGCTTCAATGAAAAAGCCTATAGTTGGGCCCATGCCGCAGGCCCCTGGCAGTTTATTGAAAGTACCGGACGAATTTACGGTCTGCATAATAACTGGTGGGTCGATGAACGCCGCGATATCGAAAAATCAACGCGAGCTGCGGCCCGTTTTCTCAAAGACCTCAACCGACGCTTTGATGGCCACTGGTATCTGGCGGTCGCAGCGTACAACGCGGGCGGTGGCAAGGTGCGTCAGGCGATTCGCAAGGCGAAGAGTCAAAATTTCTGGGATCTGACCCGTGGGCGGGTTTTGCGCGCTGAAACCAAGAATTACGTCCCGAAATTGCTTGCAGCTCTGACCATTGTCCGTGACCTCGAAGCCTACGGTTTTGCCGATCTTGATTTCGAGCATCAGCCCAAGTATGACCTGGTGACATTGCCTACAACGACCGACCTTGAGGTTGTGGCCGAGTTAAGTGGCAGTGACTATGCCGAGCTCAAGTCACTGAACCCCGAGCTTAAACGCTGGTGTACGCCACCTGGGGTGCGTGATTATCAACTGCGGGTTCCCGCCGGGCGGGGAGAAATTTTCCGGCCCGCTTATGCGGCCTTGCCGCAGGCTGAACGCGCCCGCTATCATCGGCATAAAATTGCGGCAGGGGATAATTTACGCTCATTGGCGCGGAAATATCGCATTCGGGTTGATGATATTATCAGTCTGAACAAGATTAAAAATCCTCGGGCCCTGCAAATTGGAACAGACCTTATTCTGCCGCTGCGTGAAGGTTTTACGCGTTTGCCGATTGATGAACTGGCAGATGATTACCAGCGCAGCCGTCGCCAGCTCTATACGGTTCGGGCGGGGGACAGTTTATGGAAAATCTCCCAGCGATTCGGGGTGACGCAAAAGCAACTGCGGGTCTGGAATCGTCTTGGCTGGAGCAATATCCTGCGTCCGGGCCAGGTGCTGGCGGTTTCCAAACGCGGGCGCAAAAAGGTGGTGCGCAAACGAACGGCTCGCTACAAGGGGCCGTCAAAGAAAATGGTTTATCAGGTCCGTCGCGGAGATACCCTGTGGGGGATCGGGCGACAGTTTGATGTCGCTACCGAGAATATCCGTCTGTGGAATGATCTGACCCGCAACCACGTCCTGCGTCCGGGGCAGAAGCTGACCCTGCATGTGCCAACCTCGCGTCGTAGTTGATGAGTCTGGCTGCTCCTGACAAGGCTCTGGCTCTTTCCCGTCTGCCAGATTCCCTCCATCTTGAAAATTACGTGCGGCTCTATTTTGGGGCCGAGTTCTGCAGTTGGGCGATGCCATCGTCTGCCGAGATTCTCAGGGCGCGTGAGCTGGCCCGGACTGCCGGCTTGGCTTTTACCTTGATGACCCCGGTATTGCGTGAAGAAACTCTGGCCGAAATGGGATGTCTGCTGGACTTGCTGAAAAGTGACTGGCAGGCTGAAGATGAACTTCTGATCTCTGACTTCGGAACTCTTGAGCCCGCGCGGCAGATTCTGCCCCAGGCGCAGATTATTCTGGGACGAGCTCTTTCAGGGCAAAAACGTGGGCCACGCATTGCTGATTTATCCCTCGGTGAAGACGCCGTAGCCTATTTCTCTCAGGGAAGCTGGTACAGCCGGGAGGCGGCACTTTTGTTGGCTGAAACAGGTATCGGACGGATTGAGCTGGATAATCTGGGGCAGGGAATTGCGCCCCTTCCTGCCGGGCTCAAGGGGTCTTTGCACTATCCCTGGATACTGGTGACCAGTAGTCGAAATTGCCCCTATCATGCTGACAAAAGCGGTCGACGCTGTGCTGTCAGTTGCGGTGAAGGCTTTCGTTTGCAGACACCGCAGACGACCAGGACGTTGTTTCAGTCTGGCAACAGCCAGTTTCTGGAAAACCGTCAGCTTCCTGCCAGCCCCGGTGGTCTGGGGATTGATCGTCTGGTGGAACATCCTGATTTGCCCCGCTGAGATTGTGGCGTGGTTTGCTTTGACTTTTAGGCGACGGATTGTTACAGTTTGCAGCCTGAAATGGCCCGGGTTCACGGGCTTTTAATAGAGTAAAGGGATCAATTTTATGTATAACCTTCTGATTTCATTTTTTTGTTCCACCGTTGTTTCGATTTTGTTGCTGGAGGTCGCAGGTCAGGACCTTTGGGTTGCAGGCCTTGCCGCCCTTGCTGTTTTTGCCTTGTCGTATGTTCTGATCATGCGTGTGGTGATGAAGAAGTTTTCTGCCTTGATGGAGGAAGCCCAGCATGATGTTCAGGCCAATCGTGCCGATCGTGCGGTGCAGGTGATGAAATCGGCCTTCAAATACGCCCCCTGGCAACTCTATGTCAAGGAGCAGGTTAACGCCCAGATTGGCAGTATTCTTTATCTGAAACGTGATTTTGCCGAAGCTTTGCCCTATCTCGAAAAAGCCTTTATCCGGCATTGGGTTGCCATGTCAATGCTTGGCATCAGCTACATGAAAAAGAACAAAAAGCAGAAAATGATCGAGACCTTTGAAAAGGCGACCTCTGCGGCGAAGAAAGAGCCTTTGGCCTGGGCTGTGTATGCCTACTGCCTGGACAAGGGTGGGGAGCGTTCTCAGGCTATTGCGGTGCTGGAAAAAGGTCTGAAAAAGAACCCGGGCGATGAAGGTCTGAACGAAAACCTTGAGCTTCTTCAGAATGGTAAAAAGATGAAGATGAAGGCCTTTGGTGATATGTGGTATCAGTTCCATCTTGAAAAGCCGGGTGCCATTATTAAAAAACAGACCAAGGCAATGACCGGTCGCCGCAAAATGGTACGGCGCTGATCATCATCTCAAAGCAAACATTTATTTGGTGAGCTATGGCAAAAAAGAAACGTCATACGCAGAAAAAAACGCCAGATGCAATTAACAACCCCTTCAGGGCACTGAAGGGGTTTGCTGTTTCAGAGGAAGAAAAAAAGAGCCCCACAACCACTGAAAGGGTCGATGCTGCGATGCCGGATAAAGAACGCTCCTTTGCCGATGAAATGGATTTTCTCGGAGTCGAGCCTCTGGTTGATTCGCCGATCAGTGGTAAGGATGTTGGGGAGGTCCCGGAACAGTGCCCGGAAGCTCCCGTACAACAGAGTGATGAAGAGCTTTTTATCGCTTCGATTGGGCAATTGGATGCCCATTTCTGTGATCAGTTTCCCGAGGCGACCCAGGCGGCACAACCACGGCGACTGAAGCAGCTTCGTCAGGGACGGCTGACTCCCGATGCAAGTCTTGATCTGCACGGCTTGAAACGTCATCAGGTCGCCGGAAAAATTACCAGTTTTCTCCAAAATGCCTCCTATCACCAGTGGCAAACCCTGTTGATTGTTACCGGACGGGGTTTACACTCAGCTACCGGGCAACCGGTGCTGCGGGATGAGGCGGAAAGATATCTGGCAGAAAAGGGCAGGTCGCAAGTCGCCGAGTGGGCGCGGGCACCAAAGCAGTACGGCGGAGATGGGGCTCTGGTTGTCTTCCTGAAAAACAGACAAAGGTAAATGACTGATGGCTATCGAGTTTAAGGTTGGTGCATCCGACGCGGGAGAAAAAGCGCTCGACTATTTGCAGCGTCACATTGCGGCGGCACCGCGGGCGTACCTGAACCAGTTGTTCAGAAAAAAAAAGGTTCTGTGCTCCGGGACCCCTGTTCATGGAGAGACCCTGCTCAACGCAGGAGATACTCTTGTTCTGCCCGACAGTTTGCGGTTGCAGGAGCTGGTTTCGCTCTCTCGGCAGCAACCTGTTTTGCCACAGATTCTGTTTGAAAATGATGAGATTTTGATTGCCGACAAACCGGCGGGACTGGCGGTTCATGCCAGCGCAGGGCACGAGGTAACAAATCTGACCTCAGTATTGCAAGCGCAGGCTGTGGAGTCTGGTGCCAGGTATAAAATAGCTCCGGTGCAACGACTTGACCTCGAAACATCCGGGGCCTGTTTGTTTGGCAAAGGACGTAAAGCGTTGGGAGAACTGGGTCAGTTGTTGATGAACCGACAATTGAAAAAAAGCTACCTTGCGCTGGTCGGTGGGACGTATAACGGACCCGCTGAGCTGGTTTCAAAAGTACGGGCCAAAGGTAAAATCAAAGAGGCTCGTTGTCGGGTAACTCATCTGGATTCCACTCAGACGGCCAGTTTGCTGGAAATTGATTTATTAACGGGGCGGCAGCATCAGATCCGTCAGCAACTGGCTCAGCTGGGACACCCTCTGTTTGGAGATCGGCGCTATCACGGACCCTGTCCACCGACCCTGTCACGGATTTTTCTGCACAGTTACAAGTTGGCTTTTCCCAGCCCGTTTGGGGGCGAGCCGGTTGCCGTCACTGCGCCTTTGCCAGAAGAGTTGACAGTTTTTTTGCATGAGGCAGGGTTGGTTTTGTCGAAATAGTTTCATTGAACAACCCTGTGTCTTGATCTCGTTAAAAAGACCAATAACAATTAGATGTTATTGGTCTTTTACGGTTTATGTTGTCGTGGGTGTTTCGGTAGAATTTTTTTTAGCAGCCGGTTTGCGTGGACGCCTTTTGGGCTTTTCGGTCTCTGCTGATGCGGGTTCCTCTTTGTTTGCTGCCCCGGCTTTTTGGGTTGCCGCAGGCTTGCGCGTCCGCCGTTGCGGCTTTTCTGGTTCGGAAGCGGTTGTTTCAGAGGGACCTTCAGCTTTTGGTTTTGTGGTCTTTCTTGCTGTTGTTGACCGGGTCGCTCGCCGTTTGGGTTTTTCTTTGGTTGTAGTTTGGGTTTCTGCTGGTTTCTCGGCGATCGTTTCAGTCCCGCTCTTTGTTTTGGTTCTGGTGGCAGCGGCTGGTTTGCGCGTACGGCGGGCCGGTTTTTTTTCTGGTTCCGAGGTTGAATCGGTATTTTGTTCCGGCTCGGTTTCTACAACTTTTTTGGCTGCTGCCTTACGGGTCCGACGCTTGGGTTTTTCGCCGGTTTCAGTTGTTGTACTCTGGCTTTTTGCAGAAAACTCCAGGGGTTGTTGAGGTGTTTGTTCGCTGGTTGTCTCTGATGATACAGTCTTGTCAGTAGCCGGAGAGGCCGATTTTTTATTGCCTGCAGATCTACGTGAACGAGGTTTCGCCTTTTCGGTTTTTGTTGACTCCGGTGAAGATTCAGAGTTCTCCGCAGTCTTTTTTGGGGTTGCCCTGCGCGTGCGTCGCTTGGGCTTTTCTGTTGGCTCAGGGCTGGTGCTATCAGCTGTTTCTTGTGCTTGAGAACTCTCGTTAGCCGGTTGTTTTTCCTGCCGGGATGCAGAATCCTCGGAGATTGCTTCTGCAGAGACCGGTTCAGATTTTTTGGCAGTCGTTTTACGCCTGCTGCGGCGCTTGGGTTTGTCCTCACTGCTTGCGGCAGGGGGGGCGTCGCTACTTGTTGCCGAGGCTGTGTCTTCAGAGGTCTCTTGCTTGTTGACCTCCTCTGACCCCTGGGAGGTCTCCTCGTTCTGGGAGGCAGCTTGCTGTTGTGACGTACTGCTGCGGCGTCTACGTCTGCGGCGTCTGCGACGCTTACTCGAGGTTTCTTCCGTGGTCGGTTCTGTCTCTGTTTCGGCCTGGTTGGTTTCAGTCCGGGTTGCCTCGGTTTCGGGGGGCGTTGTTTCTTCTGGTGTGTTGACCGCTGCCAGAGCCTCTTCCAGTCCATCGGCATGGGAGACTGGTGCCTGACCGGTTTTTTCGGTCTGATTCTTGGTCCGCTTGATCAGTTCCAGTTCGATTTGACCCGGAATTGCGTCAAGGCTGCCGTAGACCTGGATTTTAAGATCGAACCGTTTTTCCAGTTCACTCAAGGATTGACGGTGTTCATTCAACAGGTAGTTGGCAACGTCGAGAGGAATCTGGGCTTCAATTGTTGCGATCTGACCTTTTGAAACGGTAGCATGCAGCTGGCGCAGCAGAGCTACCGCCTGGGCTTCTGGTGATTTGATCCGACCCTTGCCCTGACAATGGGGGCACTCCAGGTAGGCACCGACCGACAGGGTGGGGCGAATGCGTTGGCGAGACATTTCGAGTAATCCGAACTGACTGATGCGTCCCACAGTAACCCGGGCCTTGTCATCCTTAACACTTTTCCACAGGGTCTGCTCAACTTCACGGACCTTTTTGCGGTCTCGCATGTCGATAAAATCGATGACAATCAATCCGCCCAGATCGCGCAGGCGTAACTGACGTCCGATTTCGGCAGCCGCTTCGATATTAGAGCGTGCCGCTGTCGCTTCGATGCCCTTTTCACCGGCCATTCGTCCCGAGTTGACATCAATGGCAACCAGGGCTTCTGTCTGGTCGATGACAATTGAACCCCCAGAAGGGAGTGGAACTTGATTACGGGCCAGAGATTCAATTTGCTCTTCGATCTGATAGCGGGAGAAAATGGGGCGCTTTTCGCGATGCTGCTTGACCAGATGCAGTTGCTCCGGCATAACCAGTGAGAAAAAATCCCGGGCCTGCTGATAGACCTGCTGATCGTCGATCAAAACCTCGTCCATATCGGTGGCAAAGTAGTCACGGATACTGCGGATGACAATGTCAGATTCCTGGTAGAGCTGGGCCGGAGCGGTTATCTTTTCTTTGCGGGCCAGAATTCCCTTGTAGAGACTGACCAGATAGTTGAAGTCGCGCTTCAGTTCGGCTTCTTCTTTGCCGATCCCGGCGGTGCGGACGATATAACCCATTTCTTGAGGAAGATCGAGTTGTGCCATGGTTTTTTTCAGGGCTTTACGTTCTTTATCGTCCTGGATCTTGCGCGAAACCCCCTTGGTGTCACTGTCGGGCATCAGGACCATGTAGCGTCCAGGCAGCGACAGGTAGGTTGTCAGTGCGGCGCCTTTGGTCCCACGTTCACCCTTGACAACCTGGACCAGAATTTCCTGACCACGGTGAAGAATGTCGTTGATTCGGGGACGTTCTTTGGAATCATTCTTGGGGGTAGGGTGGAGCTTGGGGTGAATCTCACCAATCTGGAGAAATCCGTGTTTTCCGGTGCCGTAATCGACGAAGGCGGCCTGTAATCCGGGTTCGACCCGCACGACAACCGCCTTGTAGATATTGCCTTTGGTTTGCTGTTGCCCGGCGAGTTCGATATCGAGCTCGCTGAGAATCCCGTCAACGACAATCGCCACCCGGTTTTCTTCGGGATGAGATGCGTTGATCAGCATCTTCCTGCTCATTCTGTCAACCTTCCTGGTACCCCCCGGTACCACACCTGACGCCAGCGCAAGGACCGCACCGCCTGAAAGCGGGGTCTGCTGGGTCGGGTCAAATCTGTCAAATTCCCTGTTGGGAGAGCCCCGAAATAGGGCGTAAACCGGTGGCCTCAACGCCTGGGTTCGGCGGAGGTCAAGCCGGTAAAACTTGTGTCTTGCTCGGCAGAACTATACCAGAACCTGGCGATAAAGCCACAAAAATCGTTTTGACGTGAGTCACAGGCAAGGGTCTCTTGCTATTTTGTTTGGCGGCGCCAATCTTTAAGTCGCATGTATCGTTGTATATCTGGAGAATATTCTATATCGCGAGTGGGGAATATTCTCCAGAACAAGGATCCCGTTGTGGGGATTTATTGTTAACCACTTGAAATAGCGATAGTAATTTCTTTGGCATGACTCGTGTAAAAGTCTCCGCTTGATTTGTAAACCTTTGTCTGGAGTTTGCGCTATGAAGTTGTCCGCTGTTGTGTTGAGTGTTTTGCTCTGCCTGTTTTTTGTTTCACCTGTCTTTGCGGAGATACTGGTCGATTCACCACCGCTTGCCGGGCTGCTGGAAGAGGCAGCCTTGAACAATCCTGCATTGCAGGCGGCGCGCGATCAGATCGAGATGTCTGCTTCCCGGCTTGATCAGGTCTCGGCCTTACCTGACCCTCAGTTATCGGTCAGTCTGGTCAACTATCCGATCGACAGTCTGCGCAGTGACGTTACACCGATGACGGGAAATAATATCAAGCTGGCTCAGAAGTTTCCCTTTCCGGGCAAGTTGTCGACTAAACGAGAGCTTGCACACCAAAAGGAACTCTGGTTCCAAGCTCGCTATGATGATCTGTTGCTGCAGGTGCGACAAAAGATTCGTGACAACTGGTTCAAACTCAATTTTCAACGTCAGGCGATTGTGCTGACCAAGGCCAATATCGCTTTGCTGGATGATTTTATTCGTTTGACAGAAACACGTTACCAGGTGGGAAAAGGCCTGCAACAGAATGTTCTTAAGGCACAGGTTGAGCGTTCTCGGCTGCTTGATCGGTTGCTCAGGTTGCAGAAAAATTCCGAAATCAGTCAGTCGCGAATCAACAGTCTGGTTGGGCGGGCAACAGATTTGCCGGTAGGGGATATCCCTGAGCCTGTCGAAGTCTCTTTTGGGTTAACCCTGGCCGGGCTTCAGCAACAGGCCCGCGAACATCGCCCACTTTTCACTGCTTATGATGCGCTGATCGGGCAATTTGAACAGAAAATAAAGCTGGCGAAACTGGATTATCGTCCCGATTTCAAACTCTGGGGTGGGTACCGGTTTCGTAACGACGATTTGCCCGATGGCGGAACAGACTTTGTCAGTGCCGGGGTGAGTCTCAACCTGCCTTT
>JAJRWH010000129.1 GCA_024276935.1 Deltaproteobacteria bacterium | reverse complement strand
AGAGCCTTTGGGTGCAGGAGACAAGATGTGATCAAGACAGTTGGCATTTATGCCAAGAAAAACCATTCGGAAGCACCGAAGCTGGCGCAGGATATCTGTAGCCGCCTTCAACAACGGGAAGTCGCTTTCCTGCTTGAACCCTGGCTTGGAAAGGTTCTCGGCAGTGAGTTGGTGGCAACAGAAGAAACGATTCCACAGCAGGTCGATCTGATCATTGTCCTGGGAGGGGATGGTACCCTGATATCGGTTGCGCGTCAGGTCAATGGTCTGGAAGTGCCGATCCTCGGGGTCAATCTTGGCAGCCTGGGTTTTCTGACCGAAATCACCCGCCATGAGCTGCCCGTAATGCTTGAGGCTGTTCTGAGCGGGGATTTTACCGTCTGTGACCGGATGATGCTTGATGTTGAGATTTTGCGCCGGGGCAAACCGATTGAAAAACATACCCTGCTTAACGATGCCGTTATCAATAAGGGAACCTTGGCCCGCATCATTGATATGGAAACCTGGGTTGATGGTGATTATCTGACCACGTTCAAGGCCGATGGCCTGATTGTCAGTACGCCGACCGGTTCGACAGGTTATAACCTGGCAGCAGGTGGACCGATTATCTATCCGGGAATAAACAGTCTGGTTATTACTCCAATCTGTCCGCATATGTTGACCAATCGTCCCTTGATCGTGCCGAGAAGTTCGACGGTTGCGATTGATGTCAGTTTTGCGGATGATGTGGTTTACTTTACCGGCGACGGCCAGGTCGGAGCCAATCTGCAGCCGGGAGACCGGGTTGAAATTCGTCAATCGGCAGCTCGTACCCAGCTGATAAAAAGTCCGACACGTGATTATTTTGAAATTCTTCGCACCAAACTGAGTTGGGGGGAAAGGTAAGGGTGGGAAAAAGGTAAAGCGGAAAAAGGCCTTTTTCCGGCCTTTATCCCTCGATCCAGATCCCTGAACCTGTACACATATGCTCTGTGACCTGATTATCAAAAACTTTGTCATTGTTGAACAACTGCATGTCAGCTTCATGCCCGGGTTTAACGTTTTGACCGGAGAGACAGGCGCCGGGAAATCGATCATCATCGATGCGGTCAATCTGTTGCTGGGCGGGCGGGCTCGAGGTGAGGTTATCCGCACTGGAACGGATGAAGCCACGGTCGAGGCCGTTTTCGACCTTGGTGATTCGCCCTTGCTGCGTCATCGGCTGGAGGAGATGGGTCTGGCCAATGGCGATGAATTACTGGTGAGACGGATCATTGCCCGCAGTGGCAAAAATCGAATTTTTGTTAATGGTTCACCTGTTCCTCTGGTGCAGTTGCGCGAGTTGACTCCTCAGTTGGTCAATATCTATGGCCAGCATGAACATCAGGGCTTGCAACGGGTTGAAACCCATCTGCCCTTACTGGATCATTACGCAGGTTGTCAGGTGGAATCTGAAGCTTACCGAACCGCTTACGAGCATACGCGTGAGCTTGGAGAACAATTGCGTCACCTTGATCTGGCAGAGCGGGAACGCCAGCAACGTCTTGATATGCTCAGTTTTCAGCGTCAGGAGATTGCCGCCGCAGAACTGCAGATCGGTGAAGAAGAAGAGCTTGAACGTGAGCGCCTGGTGCTGCAGCATGCGGGACGACTGGCCGAAACCAGTCAGGAGGGTTATCAGAAGCTCTACGCACAGAACGGGGCTGTTTGTGAGCAACTTTCACAGGTGTCAGCCGCGTTGATTGATTTGCAGCAGATCGACCCTCAACTGAGTTCTCTGGGTGAATCCTTAAATACAACCCTGTATGCCGTCGAGGATGTGGCGATGCAATTGCGCGACTATGCGCAGAAGATCAGTTTTGAGCCACAACGTCAGCAGCTGGTTGAAGATCGATTGGCACTGATAAAAACCCTGCAACGCAAGTATGCGCCAACAATCGAAGAACTTCTTGACTATTTGAACCGCATCGATGCCGAGCTGGACGATTTGCGCGACATCGACAGCCGCCGCAGTGAGTTGCAGCAACAGTTTGCCGAGGCTGAAAAAAAACTTCAGGATGCAGGTGGCCGGTTGAGCCGCAAGCGGGCCGAGGCGGCTGTCGCCTTGCAGCAGGCGGTTGAGACCGAACTGGCTGATCTGGCAATGGCTGGAGCACGTTTCGAGGTCCACCTGTCTCCTCTGGCGACACCTGCCGCAGAGGGCCTTGAAACAGGGGAGTTTTATCTGGCGGCCAATGCGGGCGAGACTGCCCAACCTCTGGCCAGGATCGCATCAGGCGGAGAATTGTCGCGGATCATGCTTGCCTTGCGGCGCAGCCATCCTGGGGGGGATGCGGTTAAAACCCTGATTTTCGATGAGGTTGATGCCGGGATCGGTGGTGAGGCGGCGACGGCAGTTGGCGAAAAAATCTGTCGCCTGGGAACAGATCTCCAGGTGCTGTGTGTCACCCACCTGCCCCAGGTTGCGGCTTTTGCCCATCACCATTTCCGGGTGATGAAGCAGGAGGTCGATGGCCGGACCCGGACGGGATTGACCCTGTTGCAAGGAGAAGATCGAACCCGGGAGATGGCCCGAATGCTCGGTGGATCCCAGGTTACAGAACGAACCCTTGAACATGCTCGTGAGCTGCTGGCCCGTTCAATCTGTCAGCCGGAACCGGAGTTGTTATGATTCATCGTGCGCTGATTGCAGACGCCAAAGAGATTCATCATCTGCTGCTTGGTTACGCCCAGCAGGGTCAATTGCTGGGGCGTTCTCTGGCAGATATCTATGACGCCTTACGAGATTTTCATGTTTATGAAAGAGAGGGTGAAATTCTTGGAGTTGGTGCTTTGCAGATTTGCTGGGAAGATCTTGCCGAAATTCGTTCGTTGGCGGTCAAGCCTGGCTTGGCAGGCCAGGGAATTGGGCGTCAGCTGGTTGAATCCTGCCTTGAAGAAGCACGTACCTTTGGTTTGAAAAGGGTTTTTGCCCTGACCTACCAGCCTGAATTCTTTGCCCGGCTCGGGTTTGTCGAGATTGAAAAGTCGGCGTTACCTCACAAAATCTGGACGGACTGCATTCATTGTGTCAAGTTTCCAAACTGTGATGAAACGGCTCTGGCAATAGAGCTTTAGCAGCCTGTTTTTTACTCAATGGTGAGTTGTTCAGTAATGCTTTTTTGTTAAAGAGTGTATCGTTGACTGCCGAAACAAAAAGAGTAACTTCTTGACAAATGATTGAAAAAGCTTTAGAAAAAGCACTTTGATGCCGTTTGTGCCTTAAGGAGATTTCCCAGATCGTGTCGCGTCGATTCACATTGATGGTCATTCCGGATTCCGGCAAGCGGGTCCGTCGTGTGGTAGTTTCACATCGCCTGCTGGTTTCGAGTCTGGTGCTTGTGCTGGGCTGTGCCTTGCTCGTGGGCTATGTGGTCACCGACTATTTTCGTCTTCAGCTGGATCAGCAGCAGTTCAACCAGTTACTGGTTGAAAATAGTGAGCAACGTCAGCAGCTTGAACAGCTGAAACGTGATCTGGATGGGCTGCGTAACGAGATGATTGTCCTGGCTGAGTCGGATGCCAGGGTGCGAGAATCTCTGGATCCGTCAACGAAAAATCCGGTGACTGTCCCCGTGGGGATCGGCGGTGCTCTGGACACAAATACTGCAGACATGACCACGCTGCAAAAACAGATCAACAATTTGCGTCTGGCCATCGATTTACGGCGTGAATCACAGGAAGAAGTACGCAACCTGTTGAACGACAAACATTCTCTGGCTTCGGCGACTCCCCGTGGCTGGCCGACCAAGGGGTGGCTGACCTCCTATTTCGGGATGCGCTCTTCCCCCTACACCGGACGGCGCAAGATGCACGAAGGTCTTGATATCGCGGCAAACACTGGAACCCGGGTGACAGCAACGGCAGATGGTGTGGTTGTCAAGGCGACAACCGAGCCCGGTTTCGGAAAAGTTGTGATGATCGATCACGGTTATGGTTACCGGACAATTTTCGGTCATAATTCAAAAATTCTGGTCAAAGCCGGTACCCGCGTCAAACGTGGCGACAAGATTGCCGAAGTCGGCAATACCGGGCGTTCAACCGGTTCCCATCTTCACTATGAGGTTCGCCTGAATGGCGTTCCCATCGATCCACGTAAACTCCTCTGATTTTCAGTTTTCTCCCGTTACTATCTTTTTTCTGTCGCAGCATGACAGCTGGTGGTTTCCGCTTCAATTCTGACCGGATTCCCTGCTTGTGAGCCTTAAGTGCGGTGTGCTACTATGCCGCGCGTTATCAGCGTCCTTTCTTTACGGTCGGGGCGGTGTGTTGTTTTTTATTTAGCGTCTGATATGACGTTTATCGGTTACGGAGTTGTTTTTCGATGATTAAAAAACTGATCAAAAAGGTTGTTGGCAGTAAAAATGACCGCGTGATTAAACAGATGATGGGCCAGGTTGCGCAGATCAATGCGCTTGAAGAAACCTTTGAACCCTTAAGTGACGAACAATTACGTGCCAAAACTGATGAATTCCGGGCACGATTACAGCAGGGTGAAACGGTAGATGATCTGCTGGTTGAGGCTTTCGCTGTTGTTCGTGAAGCCAGCAAGCGGGTTCTCGGAATGCGTCATTTTGATGTGCAGCTGATCGGGGGGATGGTTCTCAACGATGGCAAGATTGCTGAGATGAAAACCGGTGAAGGTAAGACCCTTGTGGCCACGCTGCCCACCTATCTGAATGCCCTGGTTGGCAAGGGGGTTCACGTCATTACCGTCAACGATTATCTCGCCAGCCGTGATGCAAAATGGATGGGGAAGCTGTATCAGTTTCTGGGGCTTGAGGTTGGTTGCATTATCCACGGGCTTGATGACCGACAACGTCAGGAAGCTTATGGCGCAGATATTACCTACGGAACCAACAACGAATTTGGTTTTGATTATCTGCGCGATAATATGAAATTTGACCTGGCTGATTACGTTCAACGGCCACTCCACTATGCGATTGTCGATGAGGTTGATTCTATCCTTGTCGATGAGGCGCGAACCCCTCTGATCATTTCCGGGCCAAGTGAATCATCCAGCGAACTTTACTATCGGGTCGACATGATTATCCCCCGGTTGAAAAAGGGTGAGATCTCCGAAAGTCGCGATGGCAAGATGGGCCAGAGTGTCAAACATCATACCGGTGATTATACGGTTGATGAAAAAGCCAAGTCGGCTATGTTGACTGAAGAAGGGGTACGTAAGGCCGAAAAGCTTCTCGGGGTGGACAATCTTTACGATCCGGTCAATATCGAGCTGCTGCATCATGTGAACCAGGCACTCAAGGCTCATGCCTTGTTCAGTCGCGATGTTGACTATGTGGTCAAAGACGGCGAAGTCATGATTGTCGACGAATTTACCGGTCGATTGATGGAAGGACGGCGCTGGAGTGACGGGCTGCACCAGGCGATTGAGGCCAAGGAAGGGGTCAAGATCGAGTCTGAAAACCAGACTCTAGCAACGATCACTTTCCAGAACTATTTCCGCATGTATGAAAAATTGTCGGGAATGACCGGTACTGCTGACACCGAGGCCAAGGAATTCAACGAAATCTACAAGTTGGAAGTTGTTGTTATCCCGACCAATCGACCGCTGATGCGGATCGACAATCCGGATGTTATTTACAAGACACGCAAAGAAAAATACCTGGCGGTTATTGAAGATATTATCGATTGTCACAAGCGTGGCCAGCCGGTTCTGGTCGGTACGATTTCGATTGAGGATTCAGAACATCTTGCAGAACAACTGAAAAAAAGAGGGACGCCGCATAATGTGCTGAACGCCAAACAACACGGGCGAGAGGCTCTGGTCGTGGCTCAGGCTGGCCGTAAGGGAGCCGTTACCATTGCGACCAATATGGCGGGCCGGGGAACTGACATTGTTCTGGGTGGTAATGCTGAAATGATGGCTCAGGCCGAAGCGGATGCGGCAGAGAGTGAAGATCGCGATGCGGTGTTCAAGGCAGCATTCGAAAAGTTTCAGCCACAGTGTGCCAAGGAAAAAGAAGAAGTTCTTGCTGCAGGCGGGCTGTATATTCTTGGTACAGAACGTCACGAATCCCGCCGGATCGACAATCAGTTGCGTGGTCGTTCAGGACGGCAGGGAGATCCGGGTGCCAGCCGGTTTTACCTGAGTCTGGAAGATGACCTGTTGCGGATTTTTGGCTCTCAACGAGTTGCCTTTGTGATGGACAAGTTGCGGATTCCTGATGGGGAGCCGATTGAGCATGGCATGATCAGTCGTGCAATCGAGAATGCCCAGAAGAAGGTTGAGGAACACAACTTTGATATCCGTAAGCATCTGATAGACTATGACGATGTTATGAATCGCCAGCGCGAGGTCATCTACGCGCAACGACGTGAGATTCTGGGTGGTGAGGATATTCGCGGTACAATCGAGAGCATTCTCGATGAAACGATTGAAGATACAGTGGCCTCCTTCTGTCCGGACAAGACTCGCCCGGATGAGTGGGACTGGCAGCGTTTGGGTGAAGATTTTCTGAACCAGTTTGCCTTTTTGCCCGAACTGGAAAGTTTTGATCAAGAGAAAAACAACCGCGATGATCTGGAAGATCTTCTCAAGCAGCAGGCCAAGGCACGCCTGGCGGAAAAGGAAGAAGAATTTACGCCGCCGGTTATGGAGCATCTCTGTCAGGTGCTGTTGCTGCAAACGATCGATTCACAGTGGAAAGGTCACCTGCTGGCCGTTGACCACCTGAAAGAAGGGATTGGCCTGCGTGGTTACGGTCAGAAAGATCCCAAGGGTGAATATAAGCGCGAGGCCTTTGAACTCTTTATGCAGATGATGGGTCAGGTTCGTCAGGAAGTGCTGCAAAAGCTTTTTCGGGTTCAGCTGGCGCATGAAGAGGATGTTGAGCAGCTGGAGGCCCGGCGACGCCAGCAGCAGATGACATTGAATCGCATGGGGGGAGACAGCGAAGCGAAAAAACCGGTCACCCGCGAAGAGGACAAGGTTGGCCGAAATGATCCCTGCCCCTGTGGCAGTGGGAAAAAATATAAAAAATGTTGTGGCAAATAGTGGACCCGTTGTTTTCGTGGCATAAATCCGCAGCTCATGAGGGAGATACTCACTGAGGTATGACCAATCTGAATTCACATCAGGAACCTGCCGTTCTGCTGATCGATGATGCTCCTTTGATTCTTGATCTGTTGCAAGAAATACTGGAAGAGAGTGGCTATCGTGTTCTGTGTAACGAATCGGGCAAGGATGTTGCCAGCATTCTGGCGCAGGAGAAAATAGCGGTCATTCTTTGTGATGTGTTGTTGCCTGAGATTAATGGCGTCGAGGTGTTGCGTCAGGTCAAGCAGCAGGTACCGGAAGTCCAGGTTATTATGATTTCCGGACAGCAGGATTTCGATACCGCCCGCCAGGTTCTGCGTGAACGGGCTCTGGATTTTCTGGTAAAGCCTTTTGGGGCCGAAGAAGTCCTGGGCGCTGTGCAGCAGGGTTTTGCGGCTTACTACACGGCAATTAATCAGAAAAAAGCCCGCAATGAAGCCCATCGGCGGATGGCTGATCTGGTTCTGCTTAAGCAGATTGGTGAAACAGCTAGCGCAGGGAGTGATTTACAGGAACTGTTTGAGCGGATTCTTGACTCGATTGCTCATTCTGCCGGAGTTGAGATCGCTTCGCTGATGATTGCTGAAGAGGACGACATGCTGCGAATTGCAGCAGCCCGAGGTCTTTCTGAGCAAATTGTCAAATCGGTTGTGGTTGCACCGGGAGAAGGGGTTTCGGGCCATGTTTTCCAACTTCGGGAGCCGGTGCTGGTACAAAATATCAGTGTAGACGACCGATTTAATTCGCTGGTTGGTGGAGAGCGTTACAAAAACCAATCGCTCTTGTCGGTACCGATTTTGTACCGTGACCGGGCCTTGGGGGTCATCAATGTCAACAACAAACGTTCTGGTGAGCCTTTCGATGCCGAAGACCAGAATCTGCTGATGGCGATTGCCCATCAGGTTGCTCTGGCTATAGAGAATTTCAAGTTGGTTACCAGCTTGCGCCAGCAGACAAGAACCCTGGAACGGACCCACGCTGATCTGGTTAAGCTCAATCTGGCTCGAACTCGGCTGGTTTGTAACCTTTCCCATGAATTGAAAACGCCTTTGACCTCGATAATGGGGTTTGTTGATCTGGCTTTGACTTTCTATCAGAAACTCTCTGAGGAGGATCTCAAGGATTACCTGGGACAAGCGCGAGAAGAGGGTGTCCGTCTCGAAGGTTTGATTACCAGTATGTTACGCCTCTTCTCGATTGAGTCGGAACGGGAGCCCTGGAACTGGAAAGCCTTCAACCTGGGTTGGACAGTCAGTGATGCTTTTCAGTATCATGGAAAAATGATTGAACGGCGTAATCTGCAGGTCGGGGTTGAAATTGATGATGGGTTGCCCGAGATTTATGGCGATCCGGAAAAATTCGGGATCGCTCTGAACGCTTTGCTCGATAATGCGGTCAAATTCAATTGTGACGGGGGACGCCTTACGGTTCGAGCCAGTGGACGGGTGATCGATGGTCTTGAGTTTGCGTATCTGCAAATTCAGAATGACGGCCAAACAATTCCCCCGGAGGCAAAAGGGACAATTTTTGATTCTTATACGCAGTTGGGAAACATTGATACAGAAAAGCCCCATGGTGTCGGGATCGGCTTGTCGTTGGTCCGGGTGGTGGTAGAAAAGATGAAAGGGCGGGTTTTTCTTGAGGACAAAGAGGGAGAGGGGGCATCATTTGGCCTGTTCCTTCCGAGTGAGGAGTCATACGGTGCCTTGCGAGATTGAGAAAATCGCTGCGTTATAACAGGTCATGTTGATTTGCGGGGCTCTTGAGTCGCGTTTTTTTGTCTCAGGGGTGTTAAGGATATAACCAATGAAGAAGAATAGGTTGCCACAGGGCTATCGTTATGCAGCGCTGGCGGCTGGGATTAAAAAAGAGAAACAGGCTGATCTTGGTTTGATTGTTTCTGACCAGCCAGCCCCCTGTGCCGGTGTGTTTACAAAAAATCAGGTTGTCGCAGCCCCGCTTCAGCTGACAAAGCCACTGGTCGCTGCGGGTCGTTGTCAGGCAATCCTGGTCAATAGTGGCAATGCGAATGCGTGTACCGGACAGGATGGGCTGAATGTTGCTGAAGACTGTCAGGCGCTGGCGGCCCGGGCCCTGGGAATTGAACCGAAACTTGTTGCCGTTGCCTCGACGGGGGTGATCGGTCAGTTGCTTCCCCTGGCCCCATTTCGTACGGCTGTTCCCGAATTGGTATCAACACTCGATCCCCGGTCCGTAACCGATGTTGCTGAAGCGATGATGACAACGGACAGCTTTGCCAAGATTTCGTCTGTCAGCGGTGGGGTTGGGGAAGACGCATATCACATTCTGGGTTTGGCCAAAGGGGCCGGGATGATTCACCCGGATATGGCGACGATGCTTGGATTTGTCGTCACTGATGCCTGTCTTGATGCGGAACAGTTGCAACGTCTTTTACCCCTGGCAGTTGACAACAGTTTCAACGCGATTACTGTCGATGGTGATACATCAACAAACGATATGGTCCTGCTTTTGGCAAACGGAGCAGCCAAAGGGGCCAGAATTTTACCGCAAAGTGCTGAAGAAAAAGAATTTGCCCAAAAACTTCACCAGGTGCTGCTTGATCTGGCCAAAATGATCGTTCGTGATGGAGAGGGCGCAACCAAACTGGTAGAAATCAAGGTGGTTGGTGCGACAGACAATGGGCAGGCTCGTGTTGTTGCCCGGTCGATTGCGACCTCGTCACTGGTTAAAACGGCCTTCTTTGGTGAAGATGCAAACTGGGGACGGATTATTGCCGCAGCGGGCTACTCGGGAGCTGCAATTGAGCCGGACCTGATTGATATCAGGTTTGATGATGTCGCTGTTGCCCAATCGGGTCTGTATGTCGGCCCGCAGATTGAAGATCCTGCGACAGAGGTTCTCAAAAAAGATGAGTTTTGCGTGACCGTAGATTTGCATCAGGGCACGGGCAGTGCCAGCTACTTTACTTCTGATCTGACGTACGATTATGTCAAAATTAATGCCGACTACCGAACCTGACGAACTGATGGATAATCCGGCCCGGTTGATCGACCATACGTTGCTGCGTCCGCAGGCAACCCTTTCGCAGATTGAACAGCTTTGTGAAGAAGCCGTCGAATGGAGCTTTGTCGCCGTTTGTGTGCCGCCAGCCTTTGCTGCGCAGGCGGTAAAGCTTCTTTACGGTTCAGAAACTGCCGTTGCCAGTGTTGTCAGTTTTCCCTGTGGTTATGACAGCCTGGTCTCCAAGGTCCGTCAGGCTGCCGAACTGGCCAATCAGGGTTGTGCTGAACTCGACATGGTCATTCAGATCGGACAGGCTCTGGCGGGTGATCTGGAACTGGTTGAAGAGGAGATCTCACAGGTCGTTCTGGCCGCGCCGGAAACAAAAATTAAAGTGATTATTGAATGTTGTTATCTGGATAAGAACCTGATGGCCGAGTTGACTCGCAGGGTTGTTAGCAGTGGTGCCGCGTATATCAAGACATCGACCGGTTTTGGACCTTCCGGAGCCCGGATCGATGATGTGCGTCTGTTGGCAAAAGAGGCCGCCGGAAAAATTGGAGTCAAGGCGGCTGGGGGAATTCGCAGTCTTGCTGAACTGCGTGAGATGCACCGGGCTGGTGCCGGGCGAATCGGGACCAGTGCAGGGGTGGAAATTATGCAACAGTGGCAGCTTGCCTGCAGAAAATCGTGAGTGGTTTCAAACGAGTCATATTGGTGGTTCTTGACGGGGTTGGGGTCGGAGCTCTTCCTGACGCTGAAACTTACGGGGATAAGGATGCTGCAACCTTACCTCACGTTGCCGAGTCGGTTGGCGGGTTGACTTTGCCCAACCTGCAGGCAATGGGCCTGGGGAATATCTGTGACATCAAAGGAGTCAGCCCCTGTCAGCAAGCTGGAGCCGCCTGGGGCAAGTTGACCCAGCTCAGTGCCGGCAAGGATTCAGTGACCGGGCATTGGGAATTGGCCGGAGTTGTCAAAGAACAGCCATTTTCAACCTTTCCCAATGGGTTTCCCGATGAAATTATTCGGCAGTTCAGTCTGTTGGCAGGCCAGGAACCGCTTGGAAATATCGCGGCCAGCGGGACTGATATTCTGCGTCAGCTGGGGGAGGAGCACTTAAGGACAGGGCGCCCAATTGTCTATACCAGTAGTGATTCTGTTTTCCAGATTGCTGTTCATGAAGAGTTGATGCCGCCGACCCGGTTGTATGATCTCTGCGCCCGAACTCTTGAGATGTTGAAGCCCTACGGCCTGTGTCGTGTCATCGCCAGGCCCTTTACTGGAGGTGACCCTGATAGCTTTAGACGAACAACCAGGCGCCACGATTTTCCGGTCGTTCCAGAGGGTGAGACGGTTCTCGATCATTTACAACAGGCCCGGATTCCGACTTGCGGGATCGGCAAAATCGGAGATCTTTTTGCCGGGCAGGGGCTTTCTCAAAGTATTACAACCCGAAACAATACTGAAGGGTGCAGTCAGATATTGACTGTTCTGGGTCAGCAGGCTCGAGGTTTGGTTTTTGTGAACCTGGTTGATTTTGATATGCTCTACGGGCATCGGCTCGACAGCCGTGGTTTTGCCCGGGCCTTGCATGAGTTTGATGCCTTTTTGCCCCGGTTGATGTCGCGAATGACGGGGCAGGATCTGTTGATCATTACCGCTGATCACGGTTGTGATCCGACGACACCCGGGACGGATCATTGTCGTGAGTATGTTCCCCTTCTGGCCTGGTCAGCGCAAAACCAGGCCGCTGTTGATCTGGGGACTCGTAACAGCTTTGCTGATATCGCCGCGACTCTGGCCGAAATATTTGCGCTTGAACAGGACTATGGTAAAAGTTTTCTGGCTGACTTGTCAGGTTGTGTCAGCGCGGCATAAATGACTGACGATTTGCGTCTTAACAGAAAGGGAAACAGAATGAAACGTTTTTTGCTGATAATGATGTTACTGCTGGTCGGGGCGAGCTCTGCTTTCGCGCTGACTGTCACCGAGGCGGTCATTACGACCCAGATCAGTAACCGGGAGCCGGTGGACAATGTCGAAGTCTATCCCGCCCAGATGGGCAAACTGTATTGCTTTACCCGGGTAGAAGGTGCTACCGCCGAGGAAACAGCTGTTGAGCATGTCTGGAGTTATGAGGGTCGGGAGATGGCTCGCGTCACTCTGCCGGTACGCTCAGCCAGATGGCGGACCTACTCCTCCAAAAAGATTCTTCCTGAGTGGAAGGGAAACTGGCAGGTTAAGGTTGTTGATTTGGCAGGGAACGAACTGGCTCGGGTTCCCTTTAAGGTTGAATAGGAGTCTGGTCTCCCCAGGTGTTTCCCGCCGGAAAACACCCGGGGAGAATCATCATTACTTCTTTTTCTTCTTGGCGCGAGCCTTGGCGAGGTTGTCGGCCAGTCCCCGGTCAACAGCCATCTGACGGCGGCTTT
>JAJRWH010000128.1 GCA_024276935.1 Deltaproteobacteria bacterium | reverse complement strand
GAGGTGCCCATTATGTCGAACCCTGTTTTTTCTGAGGATATCGTTCCTGTTTCCGATTTGAAGATCAACCCCGCCAAGGTTATTCGGCAGGTTGACAAAACGCACCGACCGGTACTTCTGACAAGTCGTGGCCGGGGGGTGGCGGTGGTCCAGTCAGTGAAGGATTATGAGGCAGACAGTGAGGAACGCGTTTTTCTTAAAGCCGTCGTGCAAGGACTGATGGATATCGAGGACGGTCGCACGGTCAGCCTCGCCGATGTCAAGAAGCGTCTGGGGCTGGTCTAATGCAATGGCAGAGCAGCGGTCCGTCGCGTTTGCCGAATCGGCACTGACCGATCTGGAAGCACTTCGTCTTTGGTACGTCGAGCAGGGAGCTCCCGAGGTTGGGGAGCGTTTTGTTGTCGAGATTGTTGGGCAGGTAGAGCGGCTGGCCCTCTACCCCGAAAGTGGCCGTATCGTCCCGGAGCTCGGTTCGGCTGCGGTACGCGAGTTGATTCATCCACCCTTCCGGGTTGTCTATCGGGTCGGCACTGACCATCTCTGGGTTATACGTGTCTGGCGTAGTGAGCGGCTGTTGGGAATGCCGTAATCGTTATTGCCGAGTTAGACTTTCTGTCTTTTTGCCGCGCAAGTCCCGCATTCAGTGTCATGATTAGCACGAATCTTAAACCATGAAGAAAAATGATCCCCTCTCCCTGAGGGAGAGAGGGGATAAAGTCGCAAAAGCACTCCTTCATCCGACCCGCGGCCTGGCGCCTCCATTAGACTTGAGTTTTTCGGGGAGAAGCTGCTCAGTAAGTTGTGCTCCTCTGGGAGTTTGAGGTTTACAGTTTTTAAAAAAAAGAGTAGTTTTTATGTATGCTTTTGTTGAAAGGAACCCTGTGATGTTTGAAGCTGCCGTTTCTCAGGATACTCAAAAGACCATCGAGGAAATGAAAAAATTTTCCCGCGAGGTCACCTCTTCACCACAAAAATCCAAAGCCTTTCTCGTCAAGGCGGGCATCTGCACGCAAAAAGGCAACCTCAAACTCGTCTATAGGTAGCTCCCCTTTCGGTGTATTCCTCCTATCCTTCACTTGTCTGCGGTTTTCATGGCTGCGACCGCCGCCTCGCCGAAGAGGTGTTCGCTGGACGCCAACGCCTGAAACCCAGCGAAAATGAGTACGATTGGCTCGGCAACGGGGTCTACTTTTGGGAGCACAATCCTCTTAGAGCGCTTGATTATGCCAGAATCAGCAAAGAAAACCCCCGTCGAAGAAAAAGCCGGGTTGAAGATGAAGCGGTCATTGGCGCGATCATCGATTTGGGCTACTGCTTCAACCTGCTGGAATCGGATTCGTTGGAGATCCTGAGTGAGGGGTACGGAATCCTGCACGATGCCTGTACGGAATCCGGTGTTCAACTTCCCCAAAACCGGCCGATTGGCGAGGAAAGGGATCTCCTCTTGCGGCCGCTCGATTGCGCCGTGATCCAGACCGTTCACGCTTTCAGGGCCGAGAACGAACAACGTCCTTACGATTCGGTGCGCGGGGTCTTCTGGGAAGGGAAAGAACTCTATCCTAACGCTGGTTTCAAGGAAAAGAACCATATTCAGATCTGCGTACGCAATCTCAATAGTATCAAGGGCTATTTCCGACCGCTCTCCCCTGTAGATGGGCACATCATTCCCTAGCAGCCTGACGAACTTCCATGAGCTGGCTGCAAATCCGTCTGATTGGTCCATATTTCAGCTCTTTTTCGATCAATAGCTACGGCTATTACTCACAAACGAGCCAAATTTTCACTTCAACTCGAGGCTGCTAGCTCCTTTTTTCTCAGGGGATGCAATGACTATCTTTTTTCTTCCTCCCGTTGTTTCCTTTGGTTTACAAGTGCCAGAATGATTTCTGAATGGCTTTGATCTGAACTTGTTCCAGCCCTACATCCCGAGCAATGTCAGTCCATGCGAGTAAGGCATCTTGCACCTCTTCAATGATCTGATCCGGTTTGTTTATATCGCCGGCCTTGGCGGCTGCGAGCAGATCTGAACGGTAAAAATCTGTGCGTTTGCCGTTGCAGGACATCTGGTGTGACTCGATATATGGGTTGCCGGGCTTGTAAGCAAAACACAGATCATAGGCCGGGGTCAGTTCCCAGGTGCCGTTTTGATCCATTGCAAATGCGTGGTTTTTGCTGTGGTCATCCTGGTTTCTGGCCAGAATGTTAAAACACATGCGCCGAAATATTTCATCGAGCGCGGTCTGGCCAAGCCCAAGCCTTCGTGCCGTACTGAACAATTGTTCATAGCCCTGCATGCCGGGCGGATCTCTGTTGGCATGGGCCATCCCGCAGAAGGTTTGGCAGTGGATTTTATCACCATTGTTCAGGCGGTCGAAGCGTCGCGTCATGAAGTGGTGCCGGTCTCCATCTTCGAACAGGCGACACTCCATCATATCGATTCCGGCCAAAACGGCCATCAGGTGATAAGCATATTCGATCTGTCCAATATGCCGGGAGGTTGCCAGTTCTTCGTTGTCGATGGCATCGAACTTCATCAGCCAGTGGCTGTATCCGGCAGGGATGTCCCCGGCCCCGGAAATAACCTGGTTGGTCTCCTCGTTCCACGCGATAACCGCCTTGGCTTTTGCGCCCCCGGCACTGGTCCCGATCTGAATCAGGGTGTCAAGATTACCGCTTTCCAGACGGGTGGTCATGTCAGAGCGCTGCTTCAGGATCTGCTCCGCCATCGACACCAACTCCTCGACAACCAGGGGGGTGGCTGAGTCGTTGGGCCGAGTGTCCCAGTCCGGTTCGAACTCCAGTGCGCCCATACCCCGGGTGCCCAGATAACACAAGCGTTCAACGGGCGTGACTTCATCAAGTTGCCGCCCGAGTTGACCGAGTTTGGCGGCCAACACCGCATTACCGAATTTTTCGGGCAGGCAATCGGCAATCAGGCCGGGCAGTCCCATAAAACTACGGGTACGAACCAGTGCAGGAAATTCATAGATCTTGCCACTCAGCGGCATGGTCAGAGGGGCAACCTCAAGGCCGGTTTTGATAAAGGCAGAATCGTAGGCGAAACGTCCGAGTTGTCGACGGTCGTCCCAGGTCAGAGCGCCCAGGCGTTTCCCCCATAGATTGACGGCAATGGTATCCATCTTGTTTTATTCCTCCGGGCCTTGATTGGAGGCATGCTTTTTCTTTTTGTAGCGTTTCCGGATTTCTTCTCTGTCGGCCTTGACCAGTCCGGTTTTTGCGCTCTCAACAGAAAGCTTACTGGGCCCTTTCTCATTTTTGATCGGCTTTAATCTGGAGCTATACACCTTGGTCTTTGCTTTACCTGATTTCTTGCTTTGAGAGGCATCAAGCAAATCTATCGGAGAAGGGGATGGCTCAAGGACAGCTTCGCTGACAAGGTTGATTGCCCCAAGTGCCCGCAGCACCCGAAATAGGTTTTCAGAGCTGACCGGCTTGCCTTGCCAGAGTCGGGTCAAAGTATTGCGGTTCACCCCGGATTGTGCCGCAAGTTCCTCATTTTTGATCTCCTGTTTAATACGAAGCGCATCAAGCCGTTGGCCCATTGCTTTGAGGAGTGATGCAACAGGAGCAGTGTCGATATTAATATTATGCATGATATATTATGCCTTTTGGCTAATGTTTTTAGCCTGTACACTAAATTTTGTGCAAGACTAGCAAGGGATTGCCGTATTGTCAATTTATGCATAATAAGATATGCATGCTTGTTGGTATATTGAATTTGTGCACAATAAACCAATCCGTTTAGCGTAAGTATGTTGATTTCCTGCCGGAGGAGGAGATTGCTCGAATGGAGCAGGCGGTTCTGGCAGCTTACAAAGACAGAAGCCTCCTGTACGCTTGATCGTGGTCCTGTGTGTCTCTCAGGCGCGGACCATTATGCGACCCGATTGACCTGCCATATCTCCCGATTCAACACATTGCATGCTGTTAGGGGTCGACCGTACGCGACCCCGGTATCTAGGCTGTAACGCCTGGTCTCAAAAAGAGGCTCTCCATTCATGGTCGGGTGATGGCCAACGACATGAATTTCGCCATTCTGTCCCAGTGGAGAATACCGCTCCCACAGCAAGGTGTTCAGGTCCTGCTCTTCATCGGATCGGCCTTCAGCAAGCCCGGCATGGACGAACAGGAAGTTTTTGTATCGCCACAAGAGCTGGGTCGCGGCAAGAAAGTCAATGTGGTTTTGGGGAATACCGACAGCAACATTATCCAGACCATAGCTGCGCAGGGTGCTTCGGCCACCATTTCCCCAAAATATTCTGCAGTCAGAACCACTGCTTTCAGCCTTGAAAATTGGTGACAGGTCCCTCAGTCTCGGTGCTGACCGAAGACCAACTTCAACCAAAGCATCCAGCAACATCTGATCATGGTTGCCGCGCAAAAAGATCGTATGGGGGAACTCGGCCTGTAGCAGGAGCAAGCGTTCGATCACTCCCCGGCTGTCAGGGCCTCGATCAATGTAATCGCCAAGAAACACCAGTTGATCGTTCGCAGTCGGGCTGATTTTTTCGAGCAGCCGATCAAGCTTCTCTGCCTGACCATGAATATCCCCAATGGCAACAAGTCTGGAAATTGGTTGTCTGTTCATAGGCTTTTTCTCTTCGGTTTGAGGTTCACTCGTTTTGCATTTGGGGGGTGAGCTTCCGGTCAGAGATTATCCTTTTGGAATATACTTCACATTTGCCTGGTCTTTAAGGTCGGCATCGGAAGAGATGATTTGACACCCCTCGGCTTGTGCGGTTGCCAGAATGATGGCATCTGCCATGGCAAGCTTTTCTTGCAAAGCAATGTCTGCCGCCGCGAGTGCAAGGGTATCGTCAAATGGAGCCAGCGTCGCTTGTTGCATGTATCCGGTTGCCAGCAGCGCTTTTTCCTCGCCCGCCTCTCTTTTCAGAACCTTGTAGACCTCATAAAGGATAATCGCCGGGATCAGGATGTTATCTGTGTTTGCCAGATAGTCTTTATAGCGGTCAGCCAGTTTCCCATCGGTAAACCATTCCAGCCAGCCGCAGGAATCAACAATAATCATAGCGGGCGGTCCTGTTTCTCCCGGTACTGATCGATTTTCGCACCGGTTGCAATGCCCCTCAATTCATCAAGGGATGCTTGGGGAACAAGGATGAGCATTCTATCTTTTTCAATAACCGTCAGCTTCTGCTTCGGCTTGAGGTTGAGGTGTTCTCTCACCGGTTTTGGAATGACGACTTGGTATTTGCTTGAGATAGTAGTCTGCATAATTTCTCCTTTTTTACTATCGATATGATTAGTGTAGGTTTGCGTGGGGAGTCTGTCAAGTTTTGAGGCAGTTGTCGCGTACTATTTTCACAACCTGCCTGCTTTCAGCACAGCTCTTTCATCTTCCTTCGGGTAAGAACTTTTATCCCACAGGAGGATCCCCATGAAAGTTATCATCACTTCGAACATCCCGGTACTGCCTATTACCCTGGGCGTTGACCTGGAAAAGAACGGTTTTACCGTTCAGCACGCACTGCCCGATAACAACAAAGAACAGAAAACCGTCGGCTCTTCGGTCGCGCGTTATGGCAGTGGGGTGCCGCAGGAAGAGCTGAAGCGTCTTGAGATTCTCCTTTCCCCGCTGACGGTTGCGCCCCTTTCTGATCCGAACCTTGCAAAGGATGAGATTCGCCTCAGCCTGTTCCTGCCGGAAAATCTGGATCGATGGGAACTGACCATCAAGACCGATACCGATAAGTTGATGACGCAACTCAAAGAGACCTGCATCGATTCCTTCGGTCTGAAAGAGGATGAAACCGAGCTTGCTGTTGTTGAACGCAACGAGCTGCTTTATGGTTCCGCCCCCAAGGAGGTGCGGCAGCTGCTGCGCTGGTTCCTGAAGGCAAAGGGAATCAGTGTGGTTGAAAATCAAAAGTTCAGCGATACGGACGATGATATCTATCTGCACATCAGAGATCCGGAAGCTGATAAGTTGCCAGCCAGAGAGCGTTTTCGAGTGCATATCGCTACAGATGATTTTGATCTGGCTAAAGAGTTTGGGCATAAGTTGGTTGCGCAGGGGTTTCGTCTGGGGGAAATCGGTGCCTTCGACAAGGATGACCTTGAAAAGGCACCGATCGGTTTCGGCGCCGACTGGTTTGACAAAGGCTTGTTCCAGTCGGAGGTGCAGGAGTTGCGCTCTCTGCTGACGACCTTTTCTGTAGAAAAGGGCGTTGACCAGAATCGTTACCCGGTGACCGTTTCTGATGATCTTTCGGCCGGTCTGGATGCGGTCATCAGTCTGCCGATTCACGCCTGCCTG
>JAJRWH010000127.1 GCA_024276935.1 Deltaproteobacteria bacterium | reverse complement strand
TGTCCGTAACCATGAGGGAGAGCATGTTGGTGCGCGTCGGTACGCTGGAATTCACCGGTAATCAATGGCAGCAGCACGGTGAAGGTTGAGCCTTTTCCCACCTCCGATTCAACTTCAATCCAGCCGCCCAGGGCATTGAGATTACTTTGCACAACCGCCAGTCCCAGTCCCGTTCCGGCATCTGTACTTTTGGTTGTAAAATAGGGATCAAAAATACGCTCGCGGGTGTACTGATCAATTCCAGTTCCGGTATCGGTTACCTGCAATCGCATGTAAGCCCCACTGGTTAATTGAGGATACTCCTCGGCAGAAGGGGAGAAGGGATCAAGAGCGATGGTCAGGGTCCCACCCTGATCGCTCATCGCCTGGACTGCATTGGTGGCGAGATTAAACAGAATTTGATGGATACGGGTGGGGTCGGCAAGGACCCAGAAGTCGATTGAGGGGATACGGGTTTTGATGCTTACAGTTGATGGAATCCCGGCTCGCAACAGTTTGAGGGCTTCCTTAACCACCGGGACGACCAGAATCGGTTGGGCTTCTTCTTTCGATTTACGACTGAAAGAAAGAATCTGACCGACCAGATCTTTGGCCCGGTTGGCAGAGGAAAGAATTTTGTTGATCCGGTCACGTTCCTTGCTGCCTTCAGGCAACTGGATTTGCAGCAATTGGCCGAACCCGAGAATAGGAGTCAGAATATTGTTGAAGTCGTGAGCAATCCCGCCTGCCAGGGTTCCCATGGCCTCCATCTTTTGTGACTGACGCAATTGATCGAGCAGATTGACCTTTTCTTTTTCGCTGGTAATTCGCTTGCTGATGTCACTGATAATCATGGCAGCGTGCCAGTTCTCGTCCATCTTGAAGGTTGATAGCGACATTTCAACCGGAACAATCGTTCCCTGTTTGGTCCGCACATTCAGTTCGATCAGATTTCCGCCATGCTCATTGGCAGCTTCTTCAAATTCCGGACAGGCTTCAGCAAAAATATGACGACTTTCATCCGGGATGATTAATCCTGCCAGGTTTTCACCCAGAGCCTGTTGGCGATTATAGCCAAAGATTCTTTCGGCAGCGGGGTTCCAGTAACTGATGGTTCCGTTGGCTTCGGTCAGAATAATTGCGCTGTTGGCGGTTTGAGTGATGGCGTGGTAACGCTCTTCACTTTCGTGCAGCTTGACGGTTGCCTGTTTGAGAGGCGTGACATCGGTCAGGGTGCCGACAAACCCTTCAAAATGTCCATTGCTCCAGGATGGAATGGCTTCGCCGATAACCCAGCGTGTCTGACTGTCAGCCAGATTCAGCTGGAACTCGGCGTGAAAGGGCTGTTCCTGGGTGATCGCCTCCTGCCAGGCCTGCAGAACACTTTCCCTATGTGAGGCATGCAGGTTGCCCAACCACTCATCCAGACTTTTCTCGTAGCCAAGAATTCCCAGTAATATCCGCGTCTTACGGTTGTACCAAAGAAGCTCCCCTCTGGTATCGGTACGAAAAAGTCCGACCGGAGAAATGGCAGTGACCGTGGTTACAAACTGGTTGTGATCATAGAGATGTTTCTGCAACTCCTGGCGTTTTTGCCAAAGATCGTGAATTGCCGTTGCCAGAATACCAATTTCGTCATTTTGGTGGTATTTGGCGACCTGGAGGTCAAAAGGGCTTTCAGGGGATTTGTCCAATCTATTGAGCTGGCTGGAGAGTGCAATGATCTGCCGGGTAAAAAAAGTATGAAGCAGGCTGAGAAAAGCAAGTGTCAGAATAAAACAAACGACGAAATTAGTCAGGAGTATCGATGCCAGCTTGTGTCCGGGATGGGGCAATATTTGCGCATCGCTGATGATTAGATTCAGTCGCCATATTTTCTGTTTGTTCCCGGCTTTTAAAGGAAAAACTTGCTGCCGGACGGGTTTGAACAAGAGAGATTCCCAGCCCTTGACGGGTGGCGGTGCGGGTTGTCGTTGTAGATGGATGACAACTTTGTTCGGCGGTGAAACAAGCGTGATTGACTGGATTGGTGAAAATGAAAAAAGTTGATTCAGGTGTGCTGTGACTTCGTTAATTTTACCGGCCTCCAGAAGCGTTTCAACAGATCCTGTCGTTGCCAGTAAAATCTGCCGTAACGCCCTGTCCGATTGCTGCTTCAGCTGTCCAATGTCCGAGGCGAACTGGTATATGCTGGTCCCGGTTGCCAGCAAAATCACAAAAATGCAGGCCAGAATCAGCTGTTTGCGAACAATGCTGACAAAACGTCGCGGTTTCAAAGCATTCCCTTCTAAACAGGTGTGTTGCCGAAGGATAAAGGTTGATTTTTGTGTCGGGGGAAATTAGTCATCTATCATACTTCTGGTTGTTTGTAAATCTTTGAGCGCGGTATCAATCAGCCAGCGAGCAATACTGCGCCGAGGTGGCAACTGGGGAAGATTGTCCATAGAAAACCAGCTTCCTTCGGACAATTCGTCTCTCTGCAATCGGATCTCTCCTTCAACATAGTCGGCAGAAAAACCAGCCATGAGTTGCCCCGGGAAGGGCCAGCTTTGGCTTCCCTGGTAATGAATATTTGTGACTTTGATTCCGGTTTCCTCAAACAGTTCACGGGCAACTGTCTGTTCAAGGTTTTCTCCAAATTCAACAAAACCGGCAACCAGACCGAAACGTCCGTCGGGCCACTCTGGCTTGCGTACCAGCAGGAGTTCATTGTCGCGGCGAACCAGCACGATGATACAGGGGGAGATTGGTGGATAACGCAAGGTATTACACTTGGGGCATTCTGTGCCCCATTCTTTTTTGAGCTGCATTGTCGGGTTACCGCAGTGGGTGCAAAAACGGCTGTTTTTTTCCTAGTGCAGGATGGCATTTCCCAGACCTGCCAGTGAAAGCAGAGGCAAGGGAAGTCTGGAAGCTTTGTCGAGAATACTGACGGCATGCAGTGATGGGGGGATTTCTGCTTTGCGGCTGATCGCCAGCAAGCGACAGGCCTGTCCCTGCCAATCTCCGATGTAGAGGCCCGGTTGTTGTTCGGTCAGTCCTGCGGCCTGGAGATCATCGGGCAGAGCAGCCGCTTCGGTGTTGACAAGGACAATCTTCAGTCCTTGCAACAGGACCCAGTAACCAGAGCCTCCCGGATCTTCAGCGGGTGTTTTCAGGATAAAGTCGGTTTCCAGAGCTGCCCGGTTAAAGGGCAGCAAACTACAGTCCGAAGTATGTGGAGAACAGGGTTGTGTCATGGGATCATTGACAGTTTTCGGCGATAGCTTTGCAAGGCAATCAGGGTTTTGGCGTCGCTGATTTCTCCAGCGTCGACCATGGCAAAGGCCTCTTCCGGAGTCAAGGGAACCAGATCTATAAATTCATGCTCTTCATGCGCAATGGCGGTCGGGACAAGATCACTGGCCAGGTAGATAGAAATCATTTCCCGGCAGAAACCGACAGAACTGTATATTTTATTCAACAGTTCAACCTTACCCGGCTTTTGCCCGATCTCCTCCTGTAATTCACGGCTGATGCATTCTGCTGCGTCCTCCCCCTCTTCAAGTCGTCCCGCCGGTATCTCCAGGATTGTGCCCCGGGCGGCCGGGCGGAACTGGCGGATCAGGAGCAGACGACCATCTGTATCAACAGGCAAGGCAGCCGCCCCGCCAGGATGGTGAATCATTTCAAAACGAGCCTCGCGGCCATCAGGCAACTGATGGGTTTCAAGAGCCAGGTCGAGAATTTTGCCATGAAAGATAACTTCTTCGTAACGCAGGGACATGTCGCCTCCATCTCAGATTCACATGACGTTCGAGTCTACAGGTTCAGCAGGTTTAAGAGCAAGTAGAGTTGCTTTATTGCGACAAAGATATTTCCACGCTGCGTGACTGGAAATTGCCGCTTTCTTTGTTAATCTTTATTAGAATTCTATCAGGACGCGTGCGCCCTCTTGGTAAGGAGATCAGGAATGGCAGAAAATTTTCAGGATATTAACTATGATATCGATAAGTTACCAACAATGCCGTTGATTGCAACCCGCATGGTGGAGCTGATCAATTCACCACGTTCTTCTGCGGATGAAATGGCTCGGGTGATTTCTGGTGATCCGGCAATCTCAGCCCGGGTTCTCAAAATTGCCAATTCCTCTTTTTATTCGATGGCGCGTCAGGTCAAAACTTTATCGACCGCGATCGTTATCCTTGGCGAAAGAACCCTCAGAAACCTGGTGTTGGCCGCCAGCTTGCGCGGAATAAATACGCAGTTCGGGCCGATGGAGCAGTTGTTGTGGGAAGATGCAATGACCTGCGCTCTGGGAGCGCGCTTTCTGGCGCGAAGCCTGCGTGCCGGAGATCCGGAGGAGGCTTTTATTGCCGGTCTTTTTCGCCATATTGGACGGGTTGTTTTTAACAATCAGCACCCGGATCAATACAAGGTTATTGTTGCGGGGCAACAACGTTGCGGGCTTGAGCTTCTTCGGTTGGAAAAAGAGCAGTTTGGGATCGATCATGCCGAACTGGGGGCCGCGGTTCTTTCCCACTGGCAGCTTTCAGAAGTGATGTCGCTGGTTGCTCTGCATCATCATGATCAGGGGTTGACCGAACTTGATGATTCGGAGGCGAGAACCCTGACTGCGCTGGTTAATATTGCCAGTGAGTTTCCCTTGATGCTTGGAATCTTTGGTGAGTTGGAGAGTGATATTGATCTGGCGGCGCTTCCTGGTGCCAGGATGTTCGATCTTGACGCGACAAGGCTTGCCGAACTGGTCGAAGAATTTCGTGAGGTGTTCGAGGAGAATCGGGACGATTTTCTTTCGTAAGAGTGACAGCTGATGACTGACAAGACCCTGACATTACCCGGAACGGTAGAAGGAATCGACGAGCGAATTCTTATGCAGGCCGTTGAACAAAATCCTTCTGCGGTTGTGATCACCGATCCTGCCGGAACAATTATTTATGTGAATCCACAATTTTGTCAGGTGACAGGCTATCCGGCTTCCGAGGTTCTGGGTCAGAACCCGCGAATTCTCAAAGGCGATGATGGGCATACCGATTACCGTCAGCTATGGCAGACCCTGTTGGCAGGAAAGCAATGGCGCGGTGAGTTTCATAATCGGCGTAAGGATGGCAGTTTTTATTGGGAGTTGGCGTCAATTTCTCCGATTCGCAACGAAAACAATGAAACACTCTATTACCTCGCGATCAAGGAGGATATCAGTGATCGCAAGCAGGTCGAGGAGCAGTTGCATCTGACTGTATCCCAGGCAACCCAGCTGACATCGAGCCTTGAGTTCAAAAATTTTGAACTGGAAACCGCTCAAAAAGAGCTTGCCTCTGCCTACCGAAAACTCAAAAAAGCCCAGTCACAGATGTTACAGCGCGAAAAGATGGCCTCGATTGGCCAGCTGGCAGCTGGAGTGGCTCACGAAATCAATAATCCAATGGGGTTTATCAGCAGCAATCTGCGTTCTTTTGGCAAGTATGTCGACAAAATGGCGTATTATATCGACCGGCTTGAAACCTTGTTGAAGCCCCAGGACGACTTGTGGCAGCAGGCATTACAGGAGCGGAAAAAAGCAAAAATCGATTATCTGCTTGAGGATTGCAGTGACCTGATCGAAGAATCGCTCGATGGGGCGGAACGCGTGCGTAAAATTGTTCTGAACCTCAAGAGCTTCTCACACGTTGATGCCGCCGAAGAACAATTGGCCGATATCAACAAGTGCCTTGATGACACAATCAACATTGCCTGGAATGAAATCAAATACAAGGCGACCCTTGAACGTCACTTTGGTGAGATCCCGCGAATCAGGTGTCGTCCCCAGGAACTCAATCAGGTTTTTATGAATATTCTGGTCAATGCCGCTCAGGCGATTGAGTCCTCAGGCGAGATTGTTGTGACAACTTCAGTTGTCGATGACAGGCTCAAAATTGAGATCAGTGATAACGGGACAGGTATCCCTGAAGAAATTCGTGAACAGATTTTCGAACCGTTTTTTACGACCAAAGAGGTTGGCCAGGGAACTGGGTTGGGGATGAGCATCAGCTATGAAATTATCCAGAAGCATGGCGGTGAGATCCTGTTGGATTCCGAGGTCGGAAAGGGGAGCTGCTTTACCATTTTTTTGCCAGTAAACGGCACTGACAGGGATGAAAAAGGAGAAGACAGTTCATGATCTTTTCCTTGGCCAGACGACATCTTTCAGTCAAGATTTCATTTCTGCTGATTCCCTTGTTGCTCCTTGGATTGGGCGCTTTCGCCTGGTTTTTGGTTGCCAGTCGGGCTCAGGTTGTCGAGCGGGAAAATTTACGCAAGGCAAAGACAGCAGCAATTGTCGGGGCTGAAGGGATGCGTCATTTTCTGGAAGGCTTGATCAGCAGTGGGGTATTCAGTGAAGAGGAACTGTTTGACCGCAGTTACCGCAAAATCACCACTGGGGACCTTGCGGGGACGAAAATTCCCAAATATCACACCTCATACGATCGTTATTTCGACCGAACTATCAGGGACTTTGAAGACGCTTTTCTGACCGATGAGAGTATCGTGTTTGCTGTTCTGGTCGATGTCAATGGATACCTGCCAACCCACAACAGCCGTTATGCCCAACCTCTGACCGGCAATGAAGACAAGGACCGGGTTGGTAATCGAACCAAGCGTATTTTCAACGATCCAGTTGGTTTGAAAGCCGCCCGTTTCATAGGCTCTCCTGAGCAACCAGTTTTGCGCCAGGTCTATCATCGGGATACCGGGGTGAGTATGTGGGATGTGACTGCACCGGTAATTGTGCAGGGAAAACACTGGGGAGGGTTCCGTATCGGTTTGTCAATGGCGCGAACCGAAGCAGAAATAATCCGCTTGAAACATACAATCCTTTATGCGTCAGTGGTTTTCGCTCTGCTAATGATCATCGTTATGGTGGTGGTTGTCCACCGGGCGACGATACCTCTCAAGCACTTGACCCTGGCAGCCCGTGCCCTTGCCAATGGTCGGCAGCAGGAACCGATTGAACTCAGTTCGCAAGATGAAATCGGTGAACTGGTCAACTCGTTTAATCAGCTGCAGCTTTCTCTTGAAAGAACGACTGTTTCGCGTGACTTCTTTGATCGAATCGTCAATTCGATTCACGACCTGTTATTGGTGATTTCCCCGGATGGTGAGCTGATCCGGCTGAACCAGGCGGTGCTGAATATCCTTGATCGTGAAGAAAAGGATCTGCTTCAACGAAGCATTCGTGAGCTGTTCCGTGATAAAGCGGGTGGACAAAGCTGGTTTGGCCGTTTGCAGGCAAGCGGTCGGCTTGAGGCCGAAGATATTTTCATGCGGGACAAAGACGGCAATGAGCTGGCAATGTCTCTTTCGGCCAGTCCACTTTATGATGAACAAAGCCGAATTGATGGTTACATTATAATTTGTCAGGACAACAGCCGTCGGGTTCGTGCCGAGCGGTAAATGGAAGAAGCTTTTGATCAGGCCTTTGCCCTGAACGCTGAATTGCGTGAGGTGAATGACGCCGTTGAAAAGAAAAATCTTGAGCTCGACGATGCCTATCAAAAGTTGAAAACCAGCCAGTCGCAGATATTGCAGCAGGAAAAGATGGCCTCAATTGGCCAACTGGCAGCTGGTGTGGCCCACGAGATCAACAACCCGATGGGTTTCATCACCAGTAATCTGAAAACTCTCGGCAAGTACCTGGAACGTCTCAAAGAATTTGTCTCAGCCCAAAAAGGAATGCTGGTTGAAAAGGTTGCTGCCGAAGAGTTGCAGCCCTTGCGAGAACAGCAAAAACGCTTGAAGATCGACTACCTTTTTGAGGATGGTTCAGACCTGATCGCCGAATCTCTTGACGGTGCTGAACGGGTTAAGACCATCGTTCAGAACCTCAAAAGTTTTTCACGGGTCGATCAGAGTGAGGTGATGGATGTCAATCTCAACGAATGTCTTGAAAGCACGATCAGTATCGCCTGGAACGAACTGAAATATAAAACGACCCTTGAAAAAGATCTGGGCGAACTGGATCTCTTGCGCTGCCATCCGCAGCAACTCAATCAGGTCTTTTTGAATATTCTGGTCAATGCTGCCCAGGCGATAGAAAAGCAGGGCAGGATCAAAGTTCGAACCTGGCAGGATGAAGAAAATCAGTATGTCGCGATCAGTGACGACGGAAGCGGGATTCCTGAAGAAATTCAGTCAAAGATATTTGAACCCTTCTATACCACCAAGGAGGTTGGCAAGGGAACAGGCTTGGGGATGAGTATCAGTTACGACATCATCAAAAATCATGGCGGAGAGATCAGGCTCGACAGTCAGCTCGGGGTCGGAACTACTTTTACCATTGTGTTGCCGCGCCACCAGGACGAAGCAGAACAGGAGCAGACCGATGATTGATGCTGATTTTTCTCGTCTGGCCGAGTCCGCTCCGGTACTGCTCGCTTCTTTTGACTGTTGCGGCCAGGTCATCTGGGCAAACGGAGAATGGCGCAGCTATACCGGGATCGAAAAATTTCCGGTTGCGGCCACGACCGCAGTTCATGTTGACCAGCAGCCTGCGTTGGTGAAGGTTCTGGCCCAGATGACTGAGACACCCAAGAAACTCAGCCGGGAACTGCGTTTGCAACGCCATGATGGAGAGTACCGCTGGTTTCAGTTGTTATTGGCTCCCTGTCAGGATGCTGAAAACCTGTGCGGGATTGCTGCGGTCCTGTTTGACCTGACCGATGCCAAGATGATTGAAGAACAGATGATGGAACTGAACGACAGTCTGGAAGAAATGGTCGAAGAGCAGACCCGTCATCTCAAGCAGGCCAACGAAGAGCTTAAGGCCACCCAGTCGCAAATGCTTCAGAACGAAAAGATGGCGTCGATTGGTCAGCTGGCTGCAGGTGTGGCTCATGAAATCAACAATCCCCTGGGATTTATTACCAGTAACTTCAATAGTTTGGGTAGATATCTTCATAAAATACACGAATTTCTCGATGTTCAGACCCGGACGATAAAAGCCTGTGGGTCAGCGGAAGATCTGGAGCGGGTGCAGGCCCTGCGAAAAAAATTGAAGATCGATTATCTGCTGGAAGACAGTCAGGACCTGATTGACGAATCACTTGATGGCGCGGGACGGGTGCAGAAGATTGTCCTGGACCTGAAGAGTTTTTCACGCGTAGACCGAGCTGAGGTACAAGCTGCCGATCTCAATGAATGTCTCGACAGTACTATCAGCATCATCTGGAACGAACTCAAGTACAAGGTAACTCTTGAAAAAGATTATGGTGATCTTGACCCTTTACGTTGCCTGCCGCAACAGCTCAATCAGGTTTTTATGAATATTCTTGTCAATGCCTCTCATGCGATAGAAACGCAGGGGACGATCAAGATTCGTACCTGGCAGGATGACGAGGCACACTATGTTGCCATCAGTGACAATGGCAGTGGGATTCCCGAAGAGGATCGCGAGAAGATTTTTGAACCATTTTTTACCACCAAGGATGTTGGCAAAGGGACCGGTCTGGGTATGAGTATCAGCTACGATATCGTAAAAAAGCATGGTGGCAAGATTGAGCTCATTTCGGAATGCGGGGTTGGTACCACTTTTACCCTGATTTTTCCGCATGACGGGATCAAGGCTCTGGAGGAAAGCTCATGACATTACGTACCCGAGTCATGCTCAGTTTTGTGCTGGTCGTTGCTTTAGCCCTGGTGAGCAGTGGTTATGTTTTTCTCCACTATTTCGAAGATTCGTTTCGTCACTCAACCTTCAATTCTCTTGATTCTATTGCCAAAGCTCGTGCCGATGCCATTTCTGATTACCTGCGTTTACAGTCGGCTGCGGCGCAGCATGTCGGGGCCATGATTCCGCAGAACGCCCTGAAGCAGGGAGATTATCAACAGGTTGAAGAAGTTCTCCGCCTGGCGATGCGAGACTTTCCGGTGTTTGAGAATGGATTTTTTATTCTGTCGCCAGAAGGTGATCTATTGGTGGATTATCCGCCCAATCCGGAAAAACGTGGAGATAATTTTGCTTTCCGATCCTACTTTCAAGAAACCATCCGCGCCCGCAAAGGGATAATTGGTCAGCCCTATCGTTCGGCACGAAGCGGTCAGGCGGTTTTGACGTTTACCGTCTATCTTCAGGATGGTGAAGGTCGACCTTTGGGGGTCCTTGGTTGTTCGGCCCAATTGTTGGCTGAGAGTGATCTGGGACGTGTCCGCACCCAAAAGATTGGTGAAACCGGTTACAGCTATGTTTACGACCATAGCCGACTGATGATTCTGCACCCGCGCGACACACGAGTTTTGAGTCGTGATGTGCCCGTTGGGGCCAATAAAATGTTTGATGCCGCTCTCGAAGGTTTCAGCGGGACAACCGAAACCATCAATTCGAAAGGCATTCCGATGCTGGTGGCCTATCAACCGATACCTGGCAGCGATTGGATTATTGGTTGTCAGCAGCCGGTTGCCGAGGCCTTCGCTCCCCTGGAAATCACGCGTAAGCAGATCTGGTTCTTTGTCGTTGTCGGTAGTCTGGTTGCGGCTTTGATCGGGGTACTACTCGTCCATAAAAGTACCGCGACTCTGATTGTTCTTGAAGAGGTGACCAATAGTCTGCAGGTCCCTTACGCCGGTCAGAAAAAACTGGCGCAGCTGATTCGGGTCGAAACTGAAAAACTGGCTCCGTTCAGAAAGCATCCTGAATTTGGCCCCCTGGCTGATACAATTCGTGAACTCTACAGCCGACTGGGGGTGGCCCTGGATGAAAGTCATCAGATGACAGCAGATCTTGAACAGGCCTATGCCCAGTTGAAAAAGACCCAGGCCCAGATTCTTCAGCAGGAAAAGATGGCGTCGATCGGTCAGTTGGCGGCAGGTGTCGCCCATGAAATCAATAATCCGATGGGTTTTATTACCAGTAATCTTGGCACGCTGGCGAAATATCAGCAGCGGTTGTTTGAATACCTGTTGGAGCTGGAGGGCTGGTTGACTGAGGTGGGAAATGATGAAATCCGGCAGCAGATGCTTGCCCGACGTAAAAAACTCAAGATTGACTACATGAGAGAAGATATTGATGATCTGCTTGCCGAGTCAAAAGATGGGGCCGAACGGGTTCGGGAGATCGTCCAGAATCTCAAAGGGTTTTCACGTGTGGATCAGGCCGAACATGCTGAGGTCGATATCAACGAGTGTCTTGATAAAACACTGAGCATTGCCAACAATGAGATCAAATACAAAGCACAAATCGAAAAGGATTACGGTGAGTTACCGTTGGTGTCCTGTTATCCGCAACAGCTGAATCAGGTTTTTCTCAATCTGCTGGTTAATGCAGCACAGGCTATTGAAGAGCAGGGTGTGATCTGCATCGCTACCCGTCGTATTGGTGACAAGGTTCAGATTGATATTACCGATAATGGTATGGGGATTCCGGAAGAAAATCTTGAGAAGATTTTTGAACCGTTTTTCACGACCAAGGAAGTCGGAAAGGGAACCGGTTTGGGCATGAGTATCAGTTTCGAAATCATACAAAAACATGGCGGAGATATTGTTGTTGCCAGTGAGGTTGGCAAGGGAACAACCTTCACGATTACCTTGCCAATTCAAGGGGAAGGGGAGTCCGATGGATGATATGACCAAGATTCTCTGCGTTGATGATGAGCGCAATGTCTTGAAATCGTTGCGCCGCTTGTTCATGGACGAAGACGATTATGAAATTCTGCTCGCAGAGTCGGGCGAAGAGGCCCTTGAAATACTCGCCGAAGAAGAAGGAATCAGGCTGGTCATTTCCGACTATCGGATGCCGGGAATGAACGGAGTCGATTTTCTCAGCAAGGTCTATGAAGGCTGGCCCGACACGATCAGAATGGTTCTTTCGGGTTATGCCGATACCGCAGCAGTGGTTGAAGCGATCAATCTGGGGCGAATCTACAAATTTATTCCCAAACCCTGGAATGACGAAGAGTTGAAAAGTGCGGTGGCGATGGCCCTGCAACATCAGGAACTCAAGCTGCAGAACAGCCAGCTCAATGCAGAGCTGCAAAAGAAGAATGCCGAGTTGCAGGAGATGAACGAAAATCTTGAAAAAAAGGTTGAACAGCGGACCGAAGCCCTTGAAATTCGCAACCGGGTCCTGGCGGTGTCACAGGGGGTGCTTGACGTTCTGCCCATTGCCGTTTTTGGCATTGATCCCGAACAGATGATTGCTCAGTGTAATGACATGGCCCAGGATATCTTCCCGGTGGGAGGCATGGGCCCTCTGGGAAACAGTCGGGGGGATATCTTTCCGGAAGCTCTCAATCAGCTGGTTGACAGCCTCGGAGAGGGGCGTGCTGTTGATGCGGTGTTGACAATCCGAAATGCCAATTATCGGGTTGTGGTAAGGCGGATCGACAGTTTTACAGCCAAAGGCGTGGTTGTGGCGCTGATTCCACTCGATATCTGACAGGAGCAGCGTTATGAGTGAAAACCCGGAAACCGTTCAAGACGTTAAAATTCTACTGGTTGACGATGAGGTAAATATCACCAAAAGTTTACGTCGTCTTCTGATGCAGGTTGAAGATTACGAAATACTTATCGGTCATTCCGGGGCAGAGGGGTTGGAGCAGATTCGTGAGCAGGGCGAGGTCGGGGTGATCATTTCGGATCAGCGAATGCCGCAGATGACCGGTGTTGAATTTTTGGGAGAGGCCCGCAAACTGGCTCCTGATGCCGTTCGAATTCTGTTGACCGGGTATGCCGATATTGACGCCTCAATCGCTGCGATCAATCAGGGGGCTGTTTACCGCTATTTGACCAAACCCTGGCAGGATGATGAGCTGCTGACAACCGTTGCCGAAGCCGCCGCCCATTACCGTTTGATCAGTGAAAACAAGCGTCTGAATGCTCTGGTAGCCAAACAGAATGCCGAATTGCAGGATTGGAACAACCGTCTGAAACAGCGGGTGCTTGATCAGACTTCCCAGATCAGGGCCAAAAGCGATACCCTGGCCGAAATGAATCAACAACTGCGAACCAGCTTTGGTGAAACCATTGAGGCCTTGGCAGGATTGATCGAAATGCGTGATCGGCGCGTTCCGGGGCATTCACGAAATGTGGCCGAACTGGTCGAAGCGATGGCCAGAAGACTCGATTTGTCGGCTGAAGAAATCCGAAATTACCGTTCGGCAGCTCTGCTGCACGATATCGGTAAAATTGGCATGGTTGACGAGCTGCTGCGTAAACACCTGACCGAGATGAACGATGTCGAACTGATTGAGTATCAGCGTCATGTGGTGCGTGGTCAGGCTGCGATTGATCCGGTTCTTGAATTACGCGAACTGGGTTTGCTGATTCGTCATCACCATGAAAACTATGATGGCAGTGGTTTTCCTGACGGCCTGGCAAAAGACGAGATTCCTTTAGGGTCCAGATTGATTGCCGTTGCGGACTGTTTTGAACGCAAATTGCACCAGTTTGCTGAAGAGGATGCCCTGAAAGAGGCGCTGGCGGAGATGAAGCTCGAATGGGGGGAACGTCTCGACCCGGAGCTGGAAAAGGTTTTCAGTGCTGCTGCCGAAGAGATTTTCAGCCAACTTGAGATTTTAGCAGAGGTGATTGAACGCAAGGTCGCGCCCAAAGAGCTGGAAGTCGGAATGCAGTTACGCCACGATCTTTACAGTGGTACCGGGGTCTTGTTGCTCAAAAAGGGGACCATTTTTGATGAGGCAGCAATCGATGCGATCAAGCGGTGTTTTATGATCGATCCCTTTGAACGCGAGATTTCGGTTTTAATCGAGAAAAATCAGGCTTAAGTCAAAATATCTCGCCAGGAGACAGTGCCCAGAGAATAGCTCGACTGCTCAGAACGTCAGTATGCGAGGTCAGCGTGATGAAAAAGGATGAAAACCGCCGTCTGTTGCTGTTGTCAATCATCCTGATGGCGATCAGTATGACCGCCACTCTGGTCGCTGTTGTCCTCTTGTATAAAACGGCGCTCGAAGGCCACCGCCAGGATTTGATCGTCACCGCACGCAGCCAGGCACGTTTGATTGAGGCTATCGCCTATCATGATCGCCAGTACAGTGACGTGATTCGGACCTCTATCCCCGAGTATGATGCTTTTGAAGCCAGTCTGCATCAGGTTGTCAGTGCGCACCGAACCTTTGCCGGGTTTGGCAAAACGGGTGAATTCACCCTGGCGCAAAAAGAAGGGAACCTGATCGTCTTCCGTTTTCGTCACCATGTTGACCGGGTGGTCAAGCCGCAGCCAATCCCCTTTGATTCAAAGCTGGCCGAACCGATGCGTCGTGCTCTGAATGGGGCTTCAGGTTCCATGATCGGGCTCGACTACAAGGGCGATACGGTTCTGGCCGCCTATGAACCTGTGGCTGATCTCAATTTGGGCATCGTTGCAAAAATCAACCTGTCAGAGGTGCGCCAGCCTTTTGTCTACGCCAGCGTTATTGCCTTTGCCCTGACCATGGTTCTGGTTGCAGGTGGCGTTGTTCTGTTACGCTGGATTATTGCGCCCCTTTTTGCAAACCTGCAATCGACTTCCAAAAATCTGGAGCAGGAGATCAAGCAACACCGGAAAGCCTTGGTTGCCCTGCGGGAAAGCGAAGCGCGGTTCGTCCAGATTGCCGATGCCGCAGAAGATGTTTTCTGGTTGGTGAATTGTCAGAATCCTGAAGAGCCAAGGGTTCTCTATGTCAATCAGGCCTTCGAAAAGATCTGGCAATGCCCGGTCAAAGATGTACTGCATGATCATCAGCTCTGGTTTGCCACGATTCATCCCCAAGATCAGTCTCGAATCAAGGCGGTTTACCATCAATTCTTACGCGGTGAGGGTGAGTTTGATGATGAATTCAGGCTTTGTCTATCAGGAGGAGAAATTCGCCATATTCAGATTAAGGGAGAATTAATCCGTGATGCCGAGGGAAGAATTGTTCGCGCGGCGGGGCTGGCTCATGATGTGACCCTGATCAAGGCAGTAGAACAAAGGGTTCAGCAAGCCAATCAGAAACTGGAATCGCGTGTCGAAAAACGGACCGCCGAACTCAGTCGCACCATTCGCCTGATGACGGGTCGCGAATTGCGGATGGCGGAGTTGAAAGAAGAAATTGCTCGATTGAAACAGAAGCTGCAACAAGCGGAGGGTGTCTCATGAGGCGGATTCTGCTGCTTTTCGCTCTTTACGGACCGGTGTCGGCGGCCCCTGCCTGGGCTGAACCGGGGGCGGCTCATATCAAGGTTGCAGGGATCTCACCGGTTTTGTATTGGGGAATTGGTACTCTGATTGTCATGAGCCTTTGCTTCTGGCTTTTTTCACTCTGGAACTGGCGGCTTAAAAAAGAAATCAGACACCGTAAAGCGACCGAGAAGGCGCTGATCGATTCAGTTTTGCAGTATCAGCAGCTGGTTCAGGTGATACCGCACGGAATTGTTGAAGTTGATCGGTATCTGCAGGTGACCTACTGCAATCCTCCCTTTGCTAAAATTCTTGGGCTTGAACCCGATGATGTGATGGGGAAAGCGTTAACTGAGCTGATTGCCAGTGAAAGTTCGCAGACAGCAATCAGGCAGATGCTGCACTCTGTCAACCAGAGTGGAGAGCATTTGAGCCTTCAGTTATCAATGAGTGACACGCACCAGCAAAATCATGAGGTTCGTTTTGATTTCGGTTTTACCGACCAGACCCCTTCAGAAAGTCAGGTCATCATTGTTACTGATCTAACCCGGCAGGAACAGGCCGAAAAGGCCTTGCGCAAGAGTGAAGCGATTTACCGTAATACCTTTGAGCATATTCAGGCCGGTATTGCCCATTTAGCCATCGACGGTACGATTACCCGTGCCAACACATTTATGTGTCAAATGCTGGGATATTCGGTTGACGAATTACCTGGTTTAGGCCTGTCCCAAATTACTCACCCTGAGGATGTGCAGATCAGTCAGGAGAAACTGCATCAGCTTCACGAGGCAGGTCATGGCGCCTATTCGCTGGCCAAACGCTATCGGCGTAAAGACGGGGCTTCTATCTGGGGGCTGGTTTCTGTCTCGTTGATGCAACAGTCAGATGGTGATGATTACTACATTGTCGTGGTCCAGGATATTGACGATTTCAAGCATCAGCAGGATGAGGTTGCCGAAGCCTCACAGAACCTGGAAAGTACTGTTGCGCAAAGAACCGCCGAGTTGCGTCGCCGGGTGACAGAAGTCGAAGACTTGAATCGGGCGATGCTCAATCTGGCTGAGGATCTGCGCATCAGCAATCAACAGCTTGAGGTTAAAAGTGGAGAAGTGAAGGAAATCAATCGTGAACTGGAATCCTTTGCGTATTCTGTTTCACATGATTTGCGAGCTCCACTCAGGCATATATCAGGGTTTGTGTCTGTTCTGAGTGACAAAAGTTCTGAACAGCTGGATGATAATGCCCGGCGCTATCTGGGCAAAATTTCAGATTCGGCAGAAAAAATGGGCAAGATGATCGATGACCTGCTCAGTTTCTCACGTGTTGGCCGGACTGAGATGATGAACGTCCCGATAGATATGCATCAGCTGGTTATGGAAGTACGCCGGGATATTGATGAAAACTATCCGCAGCTATCAATAGATTGGCGGGTCGGTTCTTTGCCCAAGGTAAAGGGGGATGTGACTGCGTTACGTCAGGTTGTCGTCAACCTGCTCGATAATGCCGCGAAGTACAGTTCCAGAGAAGAGAGCCCGCGTATCGAGGTGATGGCAGAGCATCTGGACGGTGAAGTCGTTTTCAGTATCCGCGATAATGGGGTTGGTTTTGACCCGACATATGCTGAAAAGCTGTTCAAGGTTTTCCAGCGTCTGCATCGTGAAGACGAGTTTGCCGGAACCGGGATCGGGTTGGCCAGCGTACGACGTATTATTCAGCGTCATGGTGGTTGGGTTGCCGGTGAATCTGAACCGGGACAGGGGGCATGTTTCCGTTTTGCGCTGCCAGAGGATTCAGGAGCTTTGTCATAAGGATGCAGAACCGTGAAATATTATTGATTGATGATGATGCCAACGATATTGAACTGGCAATGCTTGCCTTTGAGAAGTGCCAGGTTGCTCATCTGGTGCATGTGGTAACCGATGGTGAAGATGCTCTGCGTTGCCTTAAAGGTTGGTCCGATGCCAGTGACCTCGCCGGTCGTTTCCCACGGTTGATCATTCTCGATCTGAAAATGTCTAAAACCGATGGACTTGAAATTTTACAGATGATTCGGAATGAGCCCCAAATTAAACATATTCCTGTGGTTATTCTGACGTCATCACGCATGCCCTCTGATTTGAAGCAGGCCTATCAACTTGGTTGCAATGCCTATGTTGTCAAGCCGGTTGATCATCAGAGTTACACCAGGACCATTGAGATACTGATCGACTTTTGGACCGAAATCAATCTGATGCCACAGGACTGATCACTGATGAAACGAACGACTGATACCGATTTTGTTTTGCCACACGAATAATCATTACGAAAGATTCAGAATAAGAATAAAACCAGAAGGTTTGGCGATTTTTCGTTAGGACCTGTTATTGTTTAAGAACTGCGCTGCTGATCGGGATGACCATGCATAATAACCTCCACATCCTGCACCTTGAAGATAACCCCAATGATGCTGAATTGGTGCGGTATGCATTGGAAACAGGTGGAGTGTCCTGTCATATCGTCCTTGCTCAGAGCCATCAGGACTTTCTGGATGCGCTCGATTCAATGAGTTTCGATATCATTCTCGCCGATTTTTCCTTGCCCGACTATAATGGCATGACCGCATTTGAAGAGGTGAAACGACGGGGCCTTGAAATTCCCTTTGTCCTGGTAACGGGAGCCCTGGGTGAGGAACGTGCCATTGAAAGTTTCAAGGCGGGGATGA
>JAJRWH010000126.1 GCA_024276935.1 Deltaproteobacteria bacterium | reverse complement strand
CAGAACGATATTGAATAGGGTATTTGTCATGGGCAGGGACTATACACAAAAAAATCGGCGACGGAAAGAGTTCCGTCGCCGATTTGGCTGTTAATACTTATCTCCAGATTCAACCGGCATTCAACGCCTGATCCAGATCGGCAATAATGTCTTCAACATCTTCGATCCCAACAGAAACCCGGATATAATCGGCGGTGACACCCGCTGCCTGCTGCTCTTCATCGGTCAGCTGCTGGTGGGTTGTTGATGCCGGGTGGATCACCAGGGTTTTGGCATCACCGATATTGGCCAGATGACTGGCCAGTTTGACACTGTCGATGAATCGGGTTCCTGCGGCAAGTCCTCCCTTGATACCGAAACCAAGGATTGCTCCCTGACCTTTTGGCAGGTAGCGTTGGGCATTTTGATAGTCCTTGTGACTTTCCAGCCCGGGGTAGTTGACCCATGAAACCTGAGGGTGACTTTCGAGAAAACGTGCCACTTTCAAGGCATTTTCACAGTGACGCGGCATCCGAACATGCAGGGTTTCAAGTCCCTGTAAAAAGTAGAAAGCATTGGTAGGCGACAGGCAGGGGCCCAGATCCCGCAACAGGGTGACGCGCATTTTCAGAATGTAGGCCAGGTTCCCCAGGGCTTCATGATAAACCAGACCGTGATAACTGGGGTCGGGGGTTGTGTACTCGGCAAAACGGCCACTCGACCAATCGAAGTTGCCGCTGTCAACGACGGCTCCGCCAATACTTGTGCCGTGACCACCGATAAACTTGGTCAGGGAGTAACAGACAATATCAGCACCATGCTCGATTGGTTTAAAGAGCAAAGGAGTCGCCACCGTATTGTCAACAATCAGGGGTAGACCATTGTTGTGGGCAACTTCGGCCAGAGCTTCAAAATCATCGACATTGTTCTTGGGGTTGCCGATTGTTTAACAGAAGACCGCTTTGGTCTGGTCGTCAATGGCTGCGGCGACATTGGCCGCATCAGAGGTGTCGACAAACTTAACCTCGATTCCCATCCGTTTGAAGGTGTGATGGAAAAGGTTGTAGGTGCCACCGTACAGATAGCTGCTGGCAACAATATTGTCACCGCATTTGGCCAGATTGAGAATGGCCAGAGTGATGGCTGAAGATCCTGAAGCAAGCGCCAACGCCCCGACACCGCCATCAAGTTCGGCCAGACGTTTTTCCAGCACGTCAGTGGTCGGGTTCATCAGGCGGGTGTAGATATTGCCCATCTCCTTTAAGGCAAAGAGATTCGCTGCATGTTCTGCCGAATTGAAGGTATAAGAACTGGTCTGGTAAATCGGTACCGCGCGTGAGTTGGTGGTTGGATCAGAAACCTGCCCGGCGTGCAGGCTCAGAGTTCCGTCCTTGTAAGGGATTTCTTCAGCCATTTGATGTCTCCTTTGGACTGTCGGAATATGAATTCAACTAAAACAAGTAAAAGCGTCAAGAATATGATTTTGCTATCTATAGCAGCCTGATGCTAAATATGCAAGGTGGCAGGTTCAGCATAACAGAAGATTTTGCAGATCAACAGGCCAAGAATTAATTATTGCAGACAGCGTTGGCTGCATATGAGAATATCCGAATTATGCTGACGCCAGATTATTTCATTCTTGAATTGCTCGTTGACGAACTTGCTCCGCAGCTTGCAGGGGCACGGATCGCCAAGGTTCACCAACCAGCTGTTGACTGCCTGATTTTCAAACTCTGGAATGGGCGACAAAATTTAAAATTGCTGATTCAGGTCGGACGAGGGGCTCGCTTGCATCTGACCGAGCAGAATTTTGCCAATCCCTTCCAGCCACCGCGTTTTTGTCAGTTGTTGCGTGCGCGCCTTAAAAAACTGGAGTCGATCAGCATGCCCGGGCATGAACGGGTTGTTGAACTTTCCTTTAAGGGCACTGACCAGCAGTATCGCCTGGTTTGTGAGTTGATCGGCGAGCGCAGTAACCTTTATCTGCTTGACGAAGCCGGTTTGCTTGTTGACGGATTGTTGAAGCCGCAGGATATCGGCAATCGTCACCTTCAGCGTGGAAAACCTTACCAGACGTTGCCGCGGCAATCTCTGCTTGACTTGTCACGGCCCGAAGTGACAGTTCCTGAAGAAATCAAAGATCAGGATGGATTTGAAGACTGGTTGTGCCGCTGCGTTGCACCGATGTCGAAAGGGCAAGCCAGACAGTTGAAGGTAGCTGCTGAACTTAGCGGGGATATCCCTTCGACTTTTATGAAGTTTAAGCACGACTGGTCAATTAAAAACAGTTGTGTCTCTCTGCTCGAATAGCGGGGAAAGAAGCAGCTGGTTGCCTATCCCGCTGACTCACAAGAGGTGCTGGCTGCCGTTGAGGACGATCTGTCACAATTCATGGATCAGTGTTTTTCACCCCAGAAGACAGAAACGGGAGAAGTCGGCGAACGGTCTCGGTTACGTCAGGTCATGACTCGTCAGCTTGTGCGCCTTAATATGCGCCTGAAGAATATCAGCACCCAGCAGATTAAAACCAGCAGTCATTCTGATCGCCGTCAGCAAGGAGAGCTGTTGCTTGCCAATCTGCATCTGGTTAAAAGGGGGATGAGTGAGGTTGAAGTCACCGACTGGACCTGTGATCCACCTCAGCAAACGATCATCAGTCTTCAGAAAGACCTCAGTCCGCAAGAAAACGCTGAGCGCCTTTTTAAACGGTACAAGAAAGAAAAAAGGGGTGTTGAGCATGTAGCACGCCGTTTGCGGGAAACAGCTGAAGAAATACAATGGCTGGAGTCGTTGCAATTGGCTCTTGATGAAGCCGTTGAAACCAGCGATCTTGTCGAGATCAGTCAGGAACTGCTGGCTGCCGGGCTGACGTCAGTCGTCAAGGGTGAACCGGCAAATCGGCACAAGACAAAGAGTACACCGGCATTACACGAGTGTCGGTCACCATCGGGGCTGAGAATCTTCTGGGGCCGCAACAACCGCAGCAATGATTACCTGTCGGCCCGAATGACAGATCGGGATGATCTCTGGTTTCATGCCCACAACATGCCCGGCTGTCATCTGGTTTTGAAACGTGATGGTCTCAAAGGGGATTTTTCTCCAGAAGATATCGACTTTGCCGCAAGAATTGCCGCCGGGTACAGTCGGGGCAAAAATGCAGCACGGGTTGAAGTTATCGTCAGTGAAGGCCAGCATATCAGTCGTCCCAAAGGGGCCAGGCCTGGTCTGGTGACTCTGGGCAAGTATCGTACTTTGCTTGTTGAACCTCTGCGTATTTTAGATAACGAGAAATAGATATTTTTGTTGCAATCACAAAACCCATTTGGTATAAACACCCTCGCTTCACGCCGAAGTGGTGGAATTGGTAGACACGCTAGGTTCAGGGTCTAGTGTCCGTAGGGACGTGGGAGTTCGAGTCTCCCCTTCGGCACCAAAAAAAATCAAAGCCCGATCACGCAAGTGGTCGGGCTTTTTGTACATAAAAGGCCAAAGGGGGAGACTCGAAGCGCAGCGAACGCTGACTTAATGTCAGAAGAGCGGACAGGGATGTCCGCGTCAGCGAGCGGAGGTGAGCCTACGCAGGAAGCTCCGTGACGGAGCTGACGAAGTGGGCGAGTCTCCCCTTCGGCACCAAAAAAAATCAAAGCTCGATCACGCAAGTGGTCGGGCTTTTTGTATATCATTTCTTGCGTCCTTCCGGTCTGTATTGATAAAGTGCAGCAGGGAAAGACAGACGAACTGGAGCCTTGCTGGAGCGGAGAATATTGATGGATGAATCTCAAAAACCGGTCGTACCGATTGTCTCATCGGAACATTTGACCTCACCTGACAGCTGGCAACTCAGTGAATTTGAGTACGGCATGATCATCGCGCACAATGCTTTTACTCGTTGGATGATTCGTTGTATGAGTGCAGCTGGCCACCCCGATTTCAGCCCTCTGGATGTCCTGGTTCTGCATAATGTCAACCACAGGAAACGTGAAAAACGTCTGGCCGATATTTGTTTTGTGCTGCATGTGGAGGACACCCATACAGTCAATTACGCTCTGAAAAAACTGGTTAAACTGGAGTTGCTGCAAAAAGAAAAACGAGGCAAGGAAATTTTCTACAAAACGACAGAAGAGGGAGCGCGTGTCTGCAAAGACTATCGTGAAATCCGTGAACGTTGTCTGACCTCAGTCTACCGTAATCTGGAGAAGGAGGGGTCCGAGATCAGTGAGGCGGCCTCTCTTATGCGTCTGCTTTCTGGTCTGTACGACCAGGCATCACGTTCTGCCGCGTCTTTGTGATTCTAGTGTCCCGTGCGGTTAGTTCTGCCTTCTAATTCAGGCCCTTTTAACTTTGGCCTGCGTTTCTTCTCCTCGGCTTAACTCAGGCCAGGACTGTGTTGAAGTGCCTTGTCCGCAGCTAAAATGTCTCAGAATTAATTGATATGACTAACCAAACAGGACACTAGCCACCCATCATGTCTGGCAGAACTGTTACGATAGCGGGAAAGGCAACGATCAGAGCGAGGGCAACCAGCAGAAGCAGGAAAAAGGGGATCGCTGCATAGGCCACGCGTAGAATATCAAGCCCGGTCAAACCTTGAATGACAAAAAGGTTGAATCCTACAGGTGGTGTTATCTGTGACATCTCGACGACGATAACAACGAAAATTCCAAACCAGAAGGGGTCTATCCCTGCCTGTTCTACCATGGGCATGATTACTGAAGTCGTTAATACGACGACAGAAATTCCATCCAGGAAACAACCGAGAACAATAAAGAATACAGTCAGAACTCCGAGCAGCCCATAGGGTGAGAGGCCCAGGGCGGCAATCCATCCCGCCAGCATCCGTGGAATTCCGGTGAACCCCATCGCCACAGTCAGAAATGCCGCACCGGCAAGAATAAAGGCGATCATGCACGACGTCTTGGTTGCTCCCATCAGGCCGTCAAGAAAGGTTTGACGATTGAGGGTCCCGGTATATTTTGACAGGACCAGCGACAGCGCAACTCCCACCGCAGCGGCATCGGTCGGCGAGGCGATTCCTGAATAGATCGAGCCGATCACTCCACTAATCAGCAGAATAACCGGAATCAGGCGTTGAGAACGCTTTATCCGTTCGCGCAGGGAAATGGCCACGTCTCCGGCTGGAATCTGGTCTGGGTGCAGCAATGACCAGATAACAACGTATCCAATGAAGAGCGCGATCAGCAAGAGACCAGGAAGTATCCCCCCGATAAAGAGTCTGGCGATTGATTGTTCTGTCGCGACACCGTAAACAATCAGAATGATCGAAGGTGGGATGAGCAGGCCCAGGGTTGCCGAACCGGCGAGAGTGCCAATAATCATATTGAGAGGGTATTTGCGCCTGGTCAGCTCGGGGATAGACATTTTGCCGATGGTGGCGGCGGTGGCTGCTGAAGAACCTGAAACCGCCGCAAAAATTCCACTGCCGAAAATGTTGACATGAAGCAGTCTGCCTGGCAGGCGGGTCAGCCAGGGAGAAAGACCGGTAAACATATCTTCGGACAGGCGTGACCTAAAGAGGATTTCACCCATCCAGACAAAGAGAGGCAGAGCCGCCAGCGACCAGGAATTGCTGGCTCCCCAGACGGTTGTTGCCAGGACTTCACCCAACGGCGCATCGGTGAAAAACAGCATACCCATCATGCCGACGCTCAAAAGCGAAAAGGCGACCCATACGCCACTTCCAAGCAGAACGAAGAGTGAAAAGAGCAGAAATATTGTCATGCTGATTTCAGACATGCCATCTCCGGGCCCTACGAGGACGTCTCGTCGTCGGGGTGGTTAAGAAGTGATTCCCCGCTATCGGTATAGCAGGGCTGTTTACCTTTAAACGCGTTGCAGAGTTCATCGAGCAGGGCAATGGACAATACGATCAGCCCTGCCAGCATGGCTGATTGCGGAATCCAGATCGGAACAGCAATCATTCCGGGTGAAAGGTCATGATAAGTATAGGATTCTCTGATGAGCAAAAAAGTGTACCAGCTGAAATAAATTGCCGCCGCCGAGCTGAGCAGCAGGCACCAGATTTCGAAGAAATGGCGAAGTCTGCCCTTGAGATGGGAAAGGATCAGGGTGACCCTGATATGGCCACCTTCTCTCAGGGTATGAGCCAGAGCCAGAAATGATGCTGCTGCGAGAAAAAAACCGGTAAAATCGGCATAGGAGGGAATCGTCAAGCCAATTGCTGATCCGGTCAGCAGGCCGCTTAAACGATCCACTGCATTCAGGCTGACCTGACAGAGAACGAGCAGGCAGATTGCTGCAATGTTGGCTGCGGCAAGCCAGCCACTGGCCCGATAAAGACGGTTCAGATTCTTGCGTAACAGGTTGTCTTTTTCTGTTCCCATATTCTGGCCACCAAAGGCTCATGGGGATCCGGCTCGGATCCCCATGAGAACGACAGATATCGTTTAATTGTTGTATGCTTTCAACAGACCGGCCCCTTCGGCACCCGCTTTCTTTTTCCAGTCTTTCAGCATTTCAGCGCCAACCTGTTTGAGACCATCCATCAGTTCTTTGCTCGGTGTGACAATGGTTACGCCGTTCTTTTTAAGGATTGCTGTTTTGGTTGTCGTCTCCTGCATGCTCATCTTCCAACCGCGTTTTTCTGCCGCAGCTGCTGCGGTGATAACCGCTTGCTGATCAGATTTACTCAGTTTACGGAAAGCGCGCTTGTTGACGACGACAATGTTTTTAGGGAGCCAGGCCTGAATGTCAGTATAGTGAGTGATAAAGTCCCAGGCTTTTGAATTGGCACCTGTTGAAGGAGAGGTAATCATCGCTTCAACCCTGCCTGTAGCGAAGGCCTGCGGGATATCGGGGACTTCCACCTGGGTCGGGGCGGCACCAACCAGGTTGGCAAACTTTTCCAGCGTCGCATTGTACGCTCTGAACTTGATCCCTTTGAGATCTTCAACGCTGTTGATCGGTTTTTTTGTATAGAGCCCCTGTGGTGGCCAGGGGACAGAAAAAAGCGGCATCAGATTCTGTTTTGCCAGAAGTTTGGTGATGACCGGCTTCTGTGCGGACCAGAGCTTTCTGGCTTCTTTATAGTTTGTCGCGAGAAATGGCTGTGAATCAGCCCCAAAGACCGCGTTTTCGTTGGAGAGGAGTGAGAGGAAAAATTCACCAATGGGAACCTGTCCACCACGCACCGCTTTTGAAATTTCAGGATGCTTGAAAAGAGAGCCCGCAGAATGGATTTTTATTTTGAGGTTACCGCCGGTGGCTTTTTCAACATCCTGAGCAAACTGAATAATGTTTACGGTGTGAAAGGTTTTGTCCGGATAGGGGGTCGGCATATCCCAGGTTGCGGCGAATCCTGTCACGCTAAGACTACAGATTCCTAACAGACATACAAATGCCAGATAAAACTTACGTATTGACGATTTCATGATCATTCTCCTTTTCTGGGTTTTGTTATCTCCGGTGGTTATTGTTGATTGAAACACCATTATAATTTTCTGTCAGCGAACCCTTTTTGCTTACAGCTGGATCAAATAAGGGTTTTCTGTATTTTTTGATCTTTACTCTTTCTGAGGTTTGGCTATTTAAGTACTCGGAAAATAGATAAAAATCAATAGAGATACTGTGGTTTTTACAGAGATAGAAATTTGAAATCTGTTAAATCACATATTGACTTTTTCAGTTCACAGTGACACCTTTGCATAACAATGACAAAATGTCGATAAACAATCAACGCAGTATCTATAAAGCTGTTTTATCTTGATTTCATAAAATCGTCAAGCTCGGGTAGCGAGAGGTACAGATGAATAAATGGCAAATCTGGATTGACCGTGGCGGCACATTTACCGATATCGTAGCCAAACGTCCGTATGGGCAGCTGGTCACCTTGAAGTTACTGTCAGAGAATCCGGAAAATTATCAGGATGCTGCAGTTCACGGCATACGCCAGCTTCTCGGCCTGAAAAAAGGCGCGGCGATTCCCGATGACATGATTGAACATGTCAAAATGGGAACAACTGTTGCGACCAACGCACTGCTTGAGCGACAGGGCGACCGGACTCTTTTTGTCACGACCAGGGGATTCGGTGACGCGCTGCGAATCGGTTATCAGGCCCGTCCCAGAATTTTTGATCGCCATATTGTTCTACCGGAACTTCTTTATGAAGAGGTGCTGGAGGTTAAAGAACGGCTTGATGCGCGGGGGAAAGTGGTTACATCGCTGGATCTTGAATCCGCTACGCGGGGGCTGGAAGAAGCTTATCAGCGCGGAATTCGGGCCGTGGCGATTGCATTTATGCATGGATATCTCAATCCGGTTCACGAACAGCAGGTTGCTGATGCCGCAGCGACTATCGGGTTCACTCAGATTTCTGTCAGTAGTCGAGTCAGTCCGTTGATGAAACTGGTTTCGCGCGGGGATACCACGGTTGTTGATGCGTATCTGTCACCGATATTACGTCGTTATGTTCATCAGGTGGCTGATCAGCTCGGTGAGGGCCCCCGGTTGATGTTTATGCAGTCAAATGGTGGTCTGACTGATGCCAGACTGTTTCAGGGCAAGGATGCGATCCTTTCGGGACCTGCTGGTGGCGTGGTCGGCATGGTGCGAACTGCGTTGATGAGTGGTTATGAAAAAATCATCGGTTTTGATATGGGAGGGACATCGACTGATGTCGCCCATTACAACGGTGAGTTTGAGCGCAGTTTCGATACCATTGTTGCCGGAGTACGGATGCGTGCGCCGATGATGCATATTCATACGGTTGCCGCTGGTGGGGGCTCTATTTTACATTTTGATGGTTCCCGTTATCGTGTCGGCCCTGAATCTGCTGGCGCAAATCCAGGGCCGGCATGTTATCTGAGGGGTGGCCCGCTGACTGTAACCGACTGCAATGTGATGCTTGGCAAGATCCAACCTCAGCATTTCCCCAAGGTTTTTGGACCGCAAGCGGATCAGGCACTTGATGCCGGTGTCGTGCGTGAAAAGTTTGCAGAACTGGCGCAAAAGATTGCGACGGCAACCGCAACCTCTTTACGTTCTGTCGAGGAGGTTGCCGAGGGGTTTCTGAAAATTGCGGTTATCAACATGGCGAATGCCATTAAACAGATATCGGTTCAGCGTGGTTATGATGTTACCGAATATACCTTGAATTGTTTTGGCGGGGCTGGTGGCCAACATGCGTGTCTGGTCGCTGACGCTCTGGGAATGAGCCGGATTTTTTTGCATCCCTTTGCCGGTGTCCTTTCGGCTTACGGTATGGGGTTGGCGGATGTCCGTGCCATGCGCGAAACTCAGGTGGAAAAACCCTTTGATCTTTCGGCACCGGCTGTTATTCGAGAGGCAGCGGGAGCTCTGGCGGCGGAGGTTCGCAAGGAAGTGGCTTCACAGGGGGTTGCGTCGGAAAAGATTGAAGTCAAGGTCAAAGCTCATCTGCGCTATGAGTCGACCGACACCTCCCTGGAGATTGATGCCGGAAGTTTTGACGAGATGCGACTCAGTTTTGAAGAGGCACATCGCCAGCAGTTTGGTTTTGTTGTCAGTGAAAGACCCTTGATAATCGAAGCGGTTTCTGTCGAGGGAATCGGTGCAACCGAGCAGGTTGTTGACCCGGAACTGCCGGTCGAGAAACGGGGTGAGGTGCCGGAGATTGATGATCAGGTCAATATTTATACCGATGGTGCAACGAAAAGAGTCCCCCTGTATAAACGGGAAAATCTGAAACCTGGTCATATGTTTCAGGGGCCGGCAATCATTACCGAAGATATCGGTACGGTCATCGTTGAGGAGGGTTGGCGGGCCGAGCTGAATGCGCGTCAACACCTGATTCTGACGCGCTACAAGCCTCGGCCTGGTGTCCAGGCCATTGGTACTCAGGTTGATCCGGTGATGCTCGAGGTTTTTAACAACCTGTTTATGTCGATCGCGGAACAGATGGGGACAACCCTGGCCAAGACTGCATACTCAGTGAATATCAAAGAACGGCTTGATTTCTCCTGCGCCATTTTCGATGCACAGGGGCAGCTGGTCGCCAACGCTCCGCATGTTCCGGTTCATCTTGGTTCGATGGGTGAGTCGGTAAAAGCCGTGATCAACAATAACCAGGGAGATATGCGGCCCGGGAACGTCTACATGCTTAATGCACCTTATAACGGGGGGACCCATCTGCCTGACGTGACGGTGATCACCCCGGTCTTTGACAGCTCCGGGCAGGAGGTTCTCTTCTATGTCGGTGCCCGGGGGCACCATGCCGATATTGGTGGCCGGACACCTGGGTCATCACCACCAGATTCAACTCATATTGATGAGGAAGGGGTATTGATCGACAACTTTCTGCTTGTTGATCAGGGACGCTTACGCGAAAAAGAAACCCGTGAGTTGCTTGCCTCCGGCAGCTATCCCTGCCGGAACATCGATCAGAATATGGCTGACCTCTCGGCGCAGATTGCTGCAAATGAAACCGGACAGCAGGAACTGTTGAAAATGATCGATCATTTTGGTCTGCAAGTTGTGCAGGCCTATATGGGACATGTCCAGGACAACGCTGAAGAGTCGGTCCGGCGGGTTATTGATATCCTCAAAGATGGTGAGTTCAGTTATGCGATGGATGGTGGCAAGATCATCAAGGTGAAGATCAGGGTCGACCGCGAGCGTCGCGAGGCTTTGCTTGATTTCAGCGGGACTTCGGCTCAGGACCCGGGCAACTACAATGCGCCGACGGCGGTATGCAAGGCTGCGGTTCTTTATGTGTTCCGGACGCTGGTCGGTGATGAAATCCCGCTCAATGACGGTTGCTTTAAGCCATTGAAGATTCATATCCCGGCGAAAACCATGATCAGTCCGGAGTATCCTGCGGCGGTGATATCGGGTAACACAGAAGTTTCGCAGGCCATTACTGATTGTCTGTATGGCGCTCTTGGGGTACTGGCTTCATCTCAGGGGACCATGAACAATTTTGTTTATGGCAACGATAAATATCAGAATTATGAAACAATCTGTGGCGGTACAGGGGCCGGGCCCGATCATCCCGGGACAAGTGGTGTGCACTCGCACATGACCAATACCCGCATGACCGATCCTGAAGTTGTTGAATGGCGTTTTCCGGTGCGGGTCGAGTCCTTTGCTCTGCGTCCTGATTCTGGTGGAAAAGGCAAATTCAGCGGCGGTAACGGAGTTGTGCGCCAACTGCGTTTTCTTGAACCTATGACGGCGACACTGCTTACGTCACATCGCGAGACCAGACCTTACGGGCTATGTGGCGGGCTGGCCGGGGCTTGTGGTGAGAACAGTATTGTTTATAAAGACGGTACCACTCGTCTTCTGCAAGGAAACGATGAAGTGCAGCTTGAAACCGGAGATATGATTGTTATCAAAACACCCGGTGGTGGTGGATTCGGTCCGCCGGAGTCAACGAGTGGTTCCTGACAAACAATCACCAACTGAAATGATGGATTCTTATTTCAGTTGGTGATTGCTTCCTTCCTTTATCAGAAAGGAGAGGTAATGGATGCGGACGCACTCAACCTCGGTCCGTTCCCGCCTCCCGTCTTAGCCTGTTCCCGCCTTCCGCTTCACCTTTTCAACGCATGCTGATTGACATATTTTTTAACCGCAGCAATATCTGCCGGCATGGTCTCAAGCTTTCTTTCGAGTTGGTCAATTCCTTCAAAGGCCGCAGGGAGTTCAGGGCTTTTTCCGGTTGCTTTTTTGACCGCATCACCAAACTTTGCCGGATGTGCTGTTGCGAGGCAGATCAGGGGGCAGCTGCCGCTGCTGACGCGTTTTGCAGCGGCGACGCCAACGGCGGTATGCGGGTCGAGGATATAGCCGGTCTGCTCGGCAAACTCACCGATTGTCGCGATTGTTTCTTCATCATTTACTGAAGATGCAGCAAAAATCTGTTGGGTCCGGGACAGTTCAGCGTTGGAAACGGGCAGAACACCATCCCGCTTGAAGATTTCCATCGCCTTGTTGATCCGTCCGGAATCCTCACCATAGAGGTAAAAGAGATAGCGCTCAAAATTGCTTGCCACCTGAATATCCATTGAGGGTGAAAGACTGTGGTGCACTTCGGCAGCAGAGTAATCACCTTCATTGACAAAACGGCTGAGAATGTTGTTGCCGTTGGTGGCGAGTATCAGCTTTTTGATGGGCAGGCCCATTTCTCTGGCGATATAACCGGCAAAGATATCACCAAAGTTGCCGGTTGGTACGGCAAACTCAACCTCAGTGGCACCGGTTGTTTTCTGTACCTGGAAACAGGCGTAAAAATAGTAGACCACCTGAGCAAGCACCCGTGCCCAGTTGATAGAATTGACAGCTCCCAGCGCATGCCGTTGCTTGTAGTCCAGATCACCAAAAATTTCTTTGACAATGGCCTGGGCGTCATCAAAGGTTCCCTCGATGGCAATATTGAACACGTTGGCATCGGTTACTGTGGTCATCTGCATCTCCTGGATTGGCGAGACTTTGCCTTTGGGATGCAGAATGAAGATATTGATTCCCTTTTTGCCACGGACTCCATAGATAGCGGCGCTGCCGGTATCACCACTGGTGGCACCGATAATATTCATATGCTGACCAGATCGGGCCAGCAGGTATTCAAACAGATTGCCCAGCAGTTGCAGGGCAACATCCTTGAATGCCAGGGTTGGGCCGTGAAAGAGCTCCAGAATGTGGATCTTTCCTTTGTTGATAACCGGGGTTACTTCCGGGTGCTCAAAGGTGGCATAAGAGCGCTCAATCAGTTTTTCCAGATCCGCACGCGGGATATCGTCGATATAGCGTTCGAGGATGTTGAGGGCCAATTGCGGGTAGGAGAGGTCCGCCATCTGGTGCAGGTCTGAAGCGGTTAATTGCGGGATTCTCTCTGGTAGTAACAGGCCACCGTCATCGGCAAGTCCCATCATGACCGCATCCGAAAAAGCGATTCCACTGACCTGGCCACGGGTTGAGCGATATTTCATTGGTCTTCTCCAGCAAGCGGGTGTCGAGCATCTGGTTTTATAGATCGAGATTGAAAGATCCTGCGATGAACTCCCGATACCCAGTGCCTGAATTTAAAATTACAGATCCTAACAAATAATCGACACGAATGAAAAGGGTGAAACAGAACGAGGGAACTGCAGAAACAGTTCCCTCGTTGATCAGCTGTCAGCTTGTGACAAATGACTTATTTCTTATGCACCTTCTGCGCATCAACGACGGCAACGGCGGCCATGTTGACAATATCCGCGACATCGTCACCACGTTGCAGAACATGAATCGGTTTTTTCATCCCCATCAGAATGGGGCCAACCGCTTCGGTGTCGCCTAATTTGTTCAACAGCTTGTAGCTGATATTCCCCGATTGCAGGTCGGGAAAAATGAAGACATTGGCATTTCCCTTGAGGGTTGAAAAGGGGTACTGATTCTCTGTCAAATCAGGATCAAGGGCCACATTGGCCTGGATTTCACCATCAATCACCAGTTCGGGAGTCTGTTTTTTGACCAGCTCGGTGGCTTTTTTAACCTTGGTGGCCAGGGGATGATTGGTTGAACCGTAATTTGAAAAAGAAAGCATTGCCACCTTGGGCTCAATATCAAACCCTCGTGCAACCTCTGCGGTCAGGATGGCGGTTTCTGCCAGCTCATCGGCGGTCGGTTCGATCGTCACCGTCGTGTCAGCAAAGAAAGAAACAAATTTTTTGGAAACCATCATGTAGGCACCATGGACCTTGGACAGGCCATCCTGCTTGCCGATGATTTCAAGTGCCGGGCGAATCGTTTCTGGGTAGTGATGATCAACACCCGAGAGCAGTGCATCAGCATCACCCATATGGACCATCATGGCCCCAAAGTAGTTGCGGTTATTTTTGATCATGCGCTTACCTTCGGCCCGGGTAACCCCTTTGCGTTGGCGCATGGCAAACATTTCGTCAATATATTCGGCCCGCCGTTCAAAGGTTTTGGGGTTGATGATTTTAACCCCGCCGTTGAAATCGACTCCCAGCTCTTTGCATTTGGCCATGATTTCTTCCGCTTCACCGATCAGGATCGGTTTGGCGATTTTTTCATCAACCAGAATCTGTGCTGCACGCAGAATCTTTTCATCATCCCCTTCGGGGAAAACCACCCGTTTCGGGTTGGCTTTTGCCTTGTTGATCAAAGTCCGCATGATCTCTTTGGAACGCCCCTGCATGGCTTCAAGATGCTCGCGGTATTTTGCCATATTGGCAATCGGCTTGCTGGCAACCCCGCTGTCCATTGCGGCCTGGGCAACGGCGGGGGCGACGTGGAGCAACACCCGGCTGTCAAAAGGTGTCGGAATCAGATAGTCACGTCCGAATTTGAGTGGGCCCCGATCAGCGTAGGCTCTGAGAACCGCGTCCGGAACATCTTCTTTTGCCAGATCGGCCAGGGCTTTGATTGCCGCCAGCTTCATCTCGTCATTGATGGCAGAGGCCCGAACATCGAGTGCGCCACGGAAAAGGAAGGGGAAACACAAGACGTTGTTAACCTGGTTCGGATAGTCACTGCGACCTGTCCCGACAATGGCATCATCGCGCACGGCCCGGGCTTCAGGTGGCGTAATTTCGGGATCAGGATTGGCCATGGCAAAAATAATCGGATCTTTGGCCATCGATTTGACCATTTCACCGGTCAAGGCACCTTTGGCCGAAACACCGAAGAAGATATCTGAACCTTCAACCGCCTCAGCCAGGGTGCGGGCCTTGGTTTTTTTGTTGGCCAGACGAGCTTTGTACTCGTTCATTCCTTCTTTGCGTTCGGGGTAAATAACGCCCTTGGTGTCACAAAGAATCAGGTTTTCCTTTTTAATCCCCATTTTTATTGCCAGATTGGCGCAGGCGATTCCGGCGGCACCGGCGCCATTAACAACCATCCGGGTTTTGCTGATATCGCGCTGGGTGATTTCAATGGCATTCAGCATTGCCGCACAGGAGATGATGGCTGTTCCGTGCTGATCATCATGAAAGACCGGAATATTCATGATCTTCTTGAGCTCTTCTTCAATGTAGAAGCACTCCGGGCCCTTGATATCCTCAAGGTTGATGCCACCAAAGGTTGGCTCGAGCAGTTTGACGGTCCGGATCAATTCATCGCTGTCTTTGGTGTTGAGCTCAATGTCGAAAACATCAACATCGGCAAAACTTTTAAACAGAACCCCTTTGCCTTCCATGACAGGCTTGCCCGCCAGGGCGCCGATATCACCCAAGCCAAGAACGGCGGTTCCGTTACTGACAACGGCAACAAGGTTTCCCTTGGCGGTATATTCGTACGCATCAGCCGGATTTTTTTCGATCTCCAGACAGGGCTCTGCGACGCCCGGGCTGTATGCCAGAGAAAGGTCCCGGCCTGTTGCGCAGGGCTTGGTTGTTATAACTTCAATCTTTCCTTTACGTCCTGAGCTATGATATTCGAGTGCATCGCTCTTTTTTGCCATCTGCTTTTTCCTCCTGTGAATGGTGTCTGGCACTGTTGTCCAGGCAGGAATCTGTGCTTGACGGGGGTTTGTTGAAAGCCGGATTTCTGACCTGTCGGTACCTGGCAGCCTGTCGGACTTTCCATGAACCGGCTGCTATTGTAAACGGAACCGATTTTCAGATACAGGACAAGGGCAGGATTCAAATATAAATCCTGCCCTTTCTTAGTCGGGCTAAAAAATTATAGTTTCGCTAAAAAAAAGTCAAGCCTTATGTTATAAGTCAATTTATAAGCCTGTGTGGCGTTTAGTAACGCAATGGTAATGCCAATTCTGTTTCGACTCGGTTAAAGCCTGATTCAGAGGCCCTTTGCACATACCGGTTAAAGGTCAATATAACAAACCAGTGGTAAATGTCTGGCTAAAAGAATGAAAAAATCAGCATTTCTGGCTGATATTGGCCAGTAAGCAGGTCGACACGGGCAAGATGATGCCTTCTACGATGAGATTTTAAAGTATGGATAAAAATTATTGTCTCGGAATTCTTGCCGATACCCATCTGACTCAGCTTTCAGATGCTGTTGATCTGGCTGATCAGCTTATGGCGGGGCCATTTGCCGAGGTTGATGCAATTCTTCATGCCGGAGATATGGTGATTCCCGAGTTTGCCGATTGTTTCGGGGATTTACCATTCTATGCGGTACGCGGCAACATGGATTCAGCCCGACAGAATATTCCGGTTAAAAGAATCCTTGATCTGGCCGGTTATCGGGTTGGTCTGATCCACGGTTGGGGACCGCGTAATGAGGTTCCCTTCAATGTGCTCAACGAGTTTGTCATGGAGCAGATTGATCTGCTTGTTTTTGGTCACAGTCATACGCCGCTCAATACCTACCTCAATGAGATTCTCTTGTTTAATCCTGGCAGTGCAACGGATCATCGTGGCAACGCTCCGACCTGCAGTGCTGGTCTGGTTCAGCTGGGAACCAGTATCAGGGCCGAACATTGCTGGATATAGCCTGAATCAAGCAAGTGAAAATGATCCGTATTTATTGACTGAGCCAACAGCTTATATATCGCTTGGACAGCCCTTGCCACTGTGGTATTCTTTGTGAATTCACTATAATAAACAAAGGGAATCATTGAGAATGCTTGAACTATTTCAAAAGGGCGGTACCCTGATGTACCCGATTCTGGTCTGCTCGATTATCGCTCTGGCGATATTTCTTGACCGGATCTGGACTTACCATTCTCTCCGACGCTCCAGTGGACCTCTTTTTCATGATGTCAAACAACTGGTTGGCGAAGGCAAGACCCAACAGGCATTGCAGCTTCGCCAGCAGCAGGATTCACCTTTGGGGCGAATTCTACAAATTCCCCTGAAACATTCCGGGGCCAGTCGGGCTCATATCAAAACTCTGGTCGAAGAGGTCGGTCACCGTGAGACGGCGGCTCTTGAGCGTTATCTTGGCCTACTTGGAACCATTGCGACAATTTCGCCTTTGCTGGGTCTGCTGGGGACGGTCCTCGGTATGATTCGCGCGTTTACGGTCATTGCCAGTGAAGGGGCTGGAACACCGGCAACTCTCGGGGGCGGGATCTCTGAAGCATTGCTGACAACAGCTGCGGGTCTTTCGGTCGCGGTGCCGACGATTTTGCTGCACAAGTACCTTTCCAGCCGGGTTGATCGCTCCATTCTTGAAATGGAAGACCATACGATGCAGATCGTCGATCTTGTTGGAGAGAATCACTGATGGGTTTTCGACGTCGACATCCTGAGCCACCTCGTGTTGACCTGACCCCGATGGTTGATGTGGTTTTTCTTTTGCTGATCTTTTTTATGATTTCAACAACATTTGTTGAAACCCCGGGGCTGTCGATCAATCTGCCAAAATCTGCGGCGCATCAGATTAAACAGAAAAACAAGGAAGTTCGTGTCTACCTGCGTGCTGACGGGACGATTTTTCTTGAGCAGCAGCAGATCGCTATGGATGCGTTGACAGAGCAGTTGCAGTCCTATGGTGAGCAGGCTGCTGATACGACATTTCTGTTGATGGCAGATAAGGACACCCTGCACGGTCGCGTTGTTCAATTGATGGATGTCGCCAGGAGTGCCGGATTTACCCGGTTGGCCATTGCCACAGAAAAGAAAAAATGAATCAGGTACCAGGTGTCTGGTTTCGAGGGGTTGGTTGGACCTGATTCCCCCGAGTCAGATGCTTTGTGCCCAACACCGGAGTTGCTCATGTCAAAAACCATAGCGATATTGACGGGAGGCGGAGATTGCCCCGGGTTAAATGCCGTTATTCGCGGGGTTGTCCGTTCGGCAGTCGGGCGACACGGCTGGCGGGTGATTGGCATAGAAGATGGTTTTGAGGGGTTGGTCGGAACTCCGCGCTGGCGCGAGCTTGATCTGACTGCGGTCCGCGGCATTCTGCCACGCGGTGGAACAATTATCGGGACCAGCAATCGGGGTAATCCCTTTGCCTATCCGGTTGAAGTTGATGGCAAGATCGCGTTGACAGACATTTCTGATCAGGTACTTGAAAGTTTTCACCAACTGGGAGCCGATGTTTTGATTGCGGTTGGGGGGGATGGCACCCTGAAAATTGCCCAGGGTCTGTTTGAAAAGGGGTTGCCGGTTATCGGGGTTCCCAAGACGATTGACAATGACCTCCAGGCGACCGATGTGACGTTCGGTTACCGGACTGCGGTTGCGATTGTGACCGAAGCCCTTGACCGCCTCCATACGACCGCCGAAAGTCACCACCGGGTTATGCTGGTTGAGGTGATGGGGCGCGATGCGGGCTGGATTGCGCTCGAATCCGGGATCGCAGGCAGTGCTGACGCTATTTTAATCCCTGAAATTCCCTTTTCTCTGGCAGATCTCTGCCAGACGATTGAAAAACGTGCAGCCAGTGGCAGCCGCTTTTCGATTGTTGTTGTGGCCGAGGGGGCCTTTGCTGCCGATGGAGAAAAATCATTATTGAAAAGTGCCGGAGATAATCTGGGCGTCGAACGACTGGGGGGAATTGGTCAGCAGGTTGGTACGGCGCTGGCGGATCGTCTGGAACTGGAGACTCGGGTTGTTACCTTGGGGCATTTACAACGGGGTGGTTCGCCGACTCCCTATGATCGAATTTTGGCTTCACGTTTCGGGGTGAAGGCCGTAGAGTTGATTGATCAGCAACGTTTTGGCGAGATGGTGGCACTTAAGGGGCGGGATGTGATCGGAGTGGCAATCGCCTCGGCGGTTGCACGTCTTAACCGTGTTGATCCTGCGGATGAATTGGTCACGACGGCCAGACACCTGGGCATTATGGTATCGAGAATCGAGAAATAAGCAGTGAAGATATTTGATATTTCGGAGCCTGACACGAAGGATTTGCAGACCGCCGGGATGGAGCGTAGTCGTCTCTACACTCTGGTTGGAGTCTTGCTCGGGGTGGCCGCACCCGTTGGCTGGATGCTGTTGCGAGCACTTTTTTTCTCAACTCCCGGACAGAATTTTTTCGTCAGTATCAAGACCGATATTTTTGTCAGCCCTGAGCATCTGTTTCATTACCTGTATATGGGGGTTGGTACTTCGGTAGTTCTGGGAGCTTTCGGTTTTTTTATTGGTCGTGCTTCCCAGCAGATCCACCAACGTGCAACCCGTCTTGATGAGATGCACCGAACCGTTGCGCACCAAAAAGAAGACTTTGCCCGCCGGTATCGCGAGCTGAACGCTCGCATTAGAAACTTTCACAGCATTACAGCCCGCCTGCAGAATTCCAGGGAGGAGGATGAACTTTATCGTTTGAGCGCCAATGCCTTGCATGAGGTGCTTGAATTCGATCGAGTCAATCTTTTTCTGGTCGACGCGAAAGAAAAACTGTTACGTATGACCAACAGTCGTGGCACGGGTGATTCTCAGGTTGGTGGCATCAGCCTGCCTCTTGATGAAAGGGCCGGAGCTCTATACAAAGCGGTTTTTGATCGGCGCTATTTTCTGATTGATGATATCCGTCTGATGCCGACAGATTTTCGTTTGAAACCGCCCTGTGACAGCATTGGTCAACTTCGCTCGCGCAGCTTTATTGTTTGTCCGGTAGCCGTTGGCGACAAGGTGGTTGCCCTGATCTGCGTCGACAACAAAACCAGTGGTTGCTCCCTCGAAGAATCTGATGCCGATACGGTTAAACTTCTTGCCGGGCAGCTTTCTTCTGCCATCATTCGAACAGGCTTGATTGATGCGGTAGAAGAATTGACCAACGAGCTGGGCCGGACATTCCGTGAGCTTGATGAGCATCGTGTCCGGTATCAGAAACAACTGGTTGCGCTGAAAGAATCGAGCAGTTCTACACGCAAGCTGGTTGCCGATATTGCCGGCTCGGCTGATGTGGTACGAGATGCGGTCAATGCAACCCAATCGGCCTCGGGTGAAATTTCTGTCTCGATCGAACAGGTTGGCGACAATATCTCACAATTGTCTGAATTTATGGAAAAGTCGATCTCGGCCATGAGCCAGATCGCCGCGGCTCTACGCAGTGTCGAAGAGCACAGTATTCTGTCACATAAAATTTCTGAAAAAACCTGCGAACGCGCCGAACTTGGGGTGCAATCTGTGCAGGAGGCGCTCAGCGGTCTCAGGGGGATTCGTTCCGGAGTTGAAGAAGCCGCAACGGCAATGGAGCATCTTTCGGGCCGAGGAGATGAAGTCAGTAGCATTACAACGGTCATTACCGAGTTTGCCCAAAAAACCAATCTGCTGGCTCTGAATGCCGCGATCATTGCTGCTCAGGCGGGTGAACATGGACGCTCTTTTGCTGTTGTTGCTGAAGAAATCCGCGAACTTTCGCAGCAAACCGCAGGTTCTTCGGCTGCAATTGCTCGTCTGGTCCGGGATATGCAGGCAGGGATGATTCAGGTTGTCAATCACATCGATAATACCCAGAAACTTGTTGATAACGGCTTTGACAAGGGGCGAGGGGCCGATGCAGCGTTGGGCCAGATTCTTGAGACGGCTGCCCAGGCGATGGATATGGCGTTGCGTATCCGTAAATCAACCCGTGAAGTTTCGACTTCTGCTGAATTTGTCACCCACTCAATCGAAGAGCTTGGTGAGATGACAGAACAGGTGTCGACGGCTTCCCGTGAGCAGATCCAGGGAACACGCAGTATTGTTCGCTCGATTGAAGACGTGCGTCAGATGGCTGAAGATATGGCCGGTGCTACGATGCAGCAAAGTAAAAATAGTGAAATAATCGAAAATGCGGTCGATTCGGTTAGTGATATGGCAAATAAAATATTTGTCAGTATGGAGAAGAGACGTAAGCAGAGTCAGACAGTCATAAGCCGTCTGCAACAATTGAAAGAGACTGATGAATAAGAATGATAAAATTCGTGAGGCGTTTAAACTTTGTCGGATGTTTGCCGGCCTTTCAGAATCTGACCTTGATCCGCTTTGTGCTCTGGCCCGTCTCCAGACGGAAGAGCGGGGTACCTTGCTTTTTTCTACGGGTGAAGTTGCCGATGGCTTTTACGTCATTGTCTCCGGAAGGGTCAAAATCTATAAGCTTTCGGTAGATGGCAAAGAGCGAATATTACATATCGTGCACACAGGCGATACCTTTGCAGAAGCCGCTATTTTTGGTGATGGCAGTTACCCGGCATTTGCCGAAACCCTCAGCAAAACAGAGCTACTCTTTATCCCTGGACGAGAGTTTCTTGATCTGTTGCATAACCGGTCGGATATCGCTATTAACATGATTGCTGGCCTCTCGATTTTTTTACGGCAATTTGCACATCAGATCGAAGAATTAACCTTCAAGGATGTTCCTGCTCGTCTGGCTGGCTATCTTTTGAAAATAACCCCTGAATCTGATGGCAGTTACCTGCTTCCTGTCAGCAAAAGTCAACTTGCCTCAAATCTTGGTACGGTCAGCGAAACCCTGTCGCGCAGTTTGCGGAAACTTGTTGACGATGGCTTGATCCAGGTTGAAGGCAAAAAGATAGCGATACTTGACCGTGAATTGCTCGAAGAACTTGCCGAAAAAACCGTGTAGATAAAAAACAGGTTTTGTTGATAGGAAAAGTCCTGTCTGCAAGTCCCGGAGAATCCAATGACTATTCTTGTAACCGGCGGTGCCGGATATATCGGGACCCACACTTTGGTCGAACTCATGCAGGCGGGTCACCAGGTCGTGGTATTTGACAATTTTTGCAACAGTACCCCGGCGGCAGTCTTGCGCGTTGAGCAAATTTGCGCCAGAAAAGTAAAAATCATTCAGGGGGATATCTGTGATCGTCAGGCATTGACGCAGGTTTTTACCAGCCATCAGATTGATGCTGTTATCCACTTTGCAGGTCTGAAGGCTGTTGGCGAGTCAGTTGCAAAGCCCTTACTCTACTATCGTAATAATGTCAGTGGGACAGCAACCCTTTGTGAGGTTATGGCTGAAGCAGGGGTCACGCGGCTGGTGTTCAGTTCCTCGGCAACCGTTTACGGGGACCCGCAACATTTACCCATTGTCGAGGATTTTGCCACCTGTGCTACCAATCCCTACGGGCGAACCAAGCTGTTTATTGAAGAAATGCTGCGCGATCTGCAGCGTTCAGATACGTCGTGGCGGATTGCCCTGTTGCGATATTTCAATCCGATCGGGGCACATCCATCTGGTCTGATTGGTGAAAATCCTGCCGGGATCCCAAACAACCTTTTTCCCTTTATCACCCAGGTAGCGATTGGGAAGCGCGAATCACTTTCCGTTTTTGGTGGTGACTATCAAACACCTGACGGGACAGGGGTTCGCGATTATATCCATGTCGTTGATCTGGCGCTGGGTCATCTGTGCGCCCTGGAAAGAATCATGGACAAAGAGGGGGTTCTGACCGTCAATCTGGGAACAGGGCAGGGCTATTCGGTTCTCGAAATGATCAACACATTTGAACAGGTGTCAGGTCGCACCATCCCCTACCAGATCGTTGATCGACGGCCTGGAGATATCGCCAGCTGCTATGCTGACCCCAGTTTGGCCCGTCATGAACTTGGTTGGGTTGCAGAATGTGGTCTCAAAGAGATGTGCCGAGATGGCTGGAACTGGCAACAGCAAAATCCGACAGGTTATTAAGCGGCAACAGCTTGTATGACTTGTTTGGCTCCGAATTAAAAAGAAGGTTCGTGATCTTGGCCAGTTTTGCCAAAGATGGAGTCAGGCTTGAATCGTCCCGAAAGTGAAAAAACTCAATTCACGACATTATTGGGGATATTTTCTCTGATAATGATGGCTGTATTTGCTGCCGAGGTGACCCTCATGCAGCTGTATGGCGACATCTTTTCTCGTCTTTCTCTTGTCCCACGTGCATTACTCGACGCTTTCAGTCTGACGCTTATTATTGCCCTTCCACTGTGGTTTTTCATTTTCAGTCCGGTTTTCAAAGTGAGGGCTGTTGGTGGACGAAGGTATGTTGCCGGTGCATTTATTCTGTATTTCAAGGTGCTTGCGGGGCTTTTCTTTGTCCAGCTTCTGATCATGCTGCTTTTCCCCGCACCGATTCCCAATCTTCCGGCGGCATTTGAAAACCTGATTGATGGCGGCTTGACAGTCCTTTTCAGTGGACCACTTTTCTGGTGGTTGCTCTACCGCCTTGAACTTCAGTATCGTCTTGAACCGCTGGCTGATTTCATTGACGCGCCGACGACACTCTATGTTCTATTGTTGTTTATGATTTTTCTTGCCGATATGTTGCAGGAAATCATATTTCCACAACTGCACCTGAAATTGTCTGAAATCCAGTTTCAACTGTTTGATGCCCTGGTAACAGTCCTGTTGATTGCGCCGTTGCTGTTTATTCTGGTGGTACGTCCGCTCAGACGATTGGCCCAATCAGAGCTGGCCCGGTCAAATGCCATCTATGACCAGGTTGTTGATGCAATTGTCAAGATTGACCAAGAGGGGACAATTGCCTCGTTCAACCTGGCGGCACAGAAACTTTTTGGATTTCGTGCCGATGAAATGATTGGTAAACCCACAACTCTGTTGTTGGATGAAGGCCAGATCAATCTGGCGGAAATTCTCCAACAGCTGACGACAGAATCTGATGCGTCTGCCATGAAATTTCCGGGGTTAACCGCTGTGCGACGTGATGGCAGCGTTTTAACCTTCGATGTGTCAATCAGTAAAATCAAGCTGGATGGTCCTGATGAATTTCTGTTGCTGCTTCACGATATTTCAGAAAGAAAGGCTGCTGAAGAGGCCCTGTTGGCCACAGATGCCATTTTTCGTGAAATTTTCAATCAGACCGAAGACGCCATTCTTTTTTTCGAACCGGGCCATGGTGATATACTTGATGTGAATGTACGAACCGAAAGACTCTACGGTTACAGCAAACGTGAGCTGCAGGAAGCAGGCCTGGGGCTCATTTGTCAGGGTGATGTACAGGATCGCCTGCTCACCCTGATTGATGAAATCGAAACAGCGGGCAGTGCCCAGATAGATCGGCTGGACAATGTCCGTAAAGATGGCACCACCATCGTCGTTTCAATTCGCGGTAAGATGATGTCACTTCAGGGGGCGCAGGTCATTTACTGTACCGTACGTGATATCAGTGAACGGATCCATCTCGAAAATGAGGCTCGTGAAATTCAGGCCAAATTGATTCATGCCAACAAGATGACCTCGTTGGGACTGCTGGTTTCAGGCGTTGCTCACGAAATCAACAATCCGAATAATGTTGTTCTTTCCAATGCTCAGTTACTCGGTAAAATCTGGAAAGATGCCCAGATTGTGCTTGATCAGTATTATCAGGAGCATGGTGATTTTCTGGTTGGTGGTATCTCGTTCAGTGAGCTTGAAAACTATATTCCAGATATTTTTCATGGCATGACTGATGGAACCCGGCGGATTAACGCCATTGTGACAGACCTTAAACGCTTTGTCCGCCAGGACACGACCTTGTTGCGGGCTGAAGTTGATATCAACAAGGTGGTTAATTCTGCTGTTTCAATGTTGCACCACGAGTTGGTAAAACACACCTCCAACTTTCAGGTTATTCTGGCTGAGGATCTTCCGCCGGTAACCGGAAGCAGCCAGCAACTGGGCCAGGTAGTTATCAATCTGTTGATGAATGCCTGTCAGTCCTTGCCTGACAAGAACTGTGCGGTTTGCCTGGAAACCAGGTTTGATCATGATTCTGGGCAGGTTATCATCGATGTCAGCGACCAGGGTTGCGGGTTGCCGATTGAAGATGAAACAAAGATTTTTGAGCCCTTTTTTACGACCCGCATGGAAACAGGTGGAACAGGTCTGGGCTTGTCAATCAGCCAGACCATTGTTAAGGAACATGGCGGTGAAATTGATTTTTCCAGTGAATCGGGCAAAGGAACGACCTTTGTTGTCAGATTGCCGGTGAAAAACTCTGACGATAATCGCTGAATATCTGCAATAGGAGCTTGTGTGTCCCCGGATTCTGATCAAAGAAAAATCTTGCTGGTTGATGATGAACCGCAGATTCTGAAAACGACAATGCTAAGCCTTCAGGCCAGTGGTCTGCAGGGCATTATTACCCTTGATGACAGCACCCGGGTTCTTGAGTTGCTGACTCGTGAACCGGTAGCAGTGGTTGTTCTTGATCTGCGCATGCCACAGGTTTCAGGGTTGGAGTTGTTGCCGAAAATTGTCGCTGAATATCCTGATATCCCGGTCATTCTGGTCACGGCAAATGACGAAATTGACACAGTGGTCGAGGCGATGAAGATGGGCGCCTTCGATTATCTGGTCAAGCCGGTCGATTCCAGTCGTTTGCTAGCCTGTGTACGCAAAGCTCTGGAAATGCGCAATATGGCCAAGGAGCTTTCTTCACTCAAGCAGTATATGCTTGCAGACCGTCTGGACCATCCTGATGTTTTTGCGCCGATTGTGACCGGCAATAAAAAAATGCGGGCAGTCTTTCAGTACGTAGAAGTTGTTTCCCCCACCCGCGAACCGATCATGATTGTCGGGGAAACCGGTGTCGGAAAAGAGTTGATTGCCAGGGCGATCCATCAACTGAGCGGTTGTAAAGGAGAATTCGTCGCTTTAAACGTCGCGGGTCTCGATGACAACATGTTTACCGATACCTTGTTCGGCCACAAAAAAGGGGCCTTTACCGGCGCCGAGGTCAGTCGTGATGGTTTGATTTCGAAGGCCTCGGGGGGAACCCTGTTTCTGGATGAAATAGGCGATATCAATGAAACTTCACAGATCAAACTGCTTCGGCTTTTGCAGGAGCATGAATATTATCCGGTTGGTTCCGATCTGGTGCAAAAAAGTGATGCCCGAATCGTCATGGCCTCAAACCGTGATCTGCAAAAACTGATTGCCGAGGGCAAGTTTCGCAATGATCTTTATTACCGTCTTTTTGCCCATCAGATTCATATTCCTCCTTTGCGTGAACGGACTGATGATATTCCTTTACTGCTCGATTATTTTCTCGAAAATACTGCCCGTTCAATAGGTAAGAAAAAACCGACAGCTCCTCCTGAACTCCCGGTTCTTTTGTCGGTCTATGATTTCCCCGGTAATGTTCGTGAACTTGAAGCTCTGGTCAGCGATGCCGTCATCCGTCATACCGGGGGTATTTTATCGATGGATTCTTTTCGTAACATTATCGGCGAAGAGAGAAGGACCAATGAGCGTGTAAAGGCTCAGGTTCCTGATGATGAGCCACTGAAGAATCTGTTTGGCCATTTTCCTACAATTGCCGAAGTTGAAAATTATATGATTGATGAGGCAATGAAACTGGCTCATGGAAATCAGGGCGTTGCCAGCAACATGCTAGGTATTGGTCGACAAACTCTGAATAAACGTCTCAAGAAAAGAGAGCATGACTGAATTGTCGCAAATGTAACCATTATTGTAATAATTTGCACCCCTCTTTACTCGTTCAAAAAAGAATAATTCAAAAAAATCCCGCTAAAATCATCGGTTAGGATAGTTTTGTTTGCTTGGCAAGCCCTTTGCAGTTGACTGGCTTACTTAGACAGGTATGCCAAAACTCCTAACGACCTGGAACTTGCATGAATTCAGAAGTCTCAGCAAACTCCTACGTTGCACCTTCGCCTGCGGCTGATGACTGGAACAAGATTCGGGAACGCCGTAGCAAGGCTGTTAAAAGAAGGAATCCGTCTCCCGCGTATTGCATCGGGTTTCTCGTTATCTGCACGGCAATTGTCGAGTTGGGGGACGGCTTGCTGATTCACGCCATGCGGCCTTATCTGTCGCATGGTGGGCTGATTCTGCTCGACATCCTCTTTATGATTTCAATCATAGTTCCTTCTTTTTACTTTTTTGTTTATCGCCCCATGAAACTGTATGAGCTGGAGAGGAAAGCGGCAGAGGCCGATATCCGCTTTCTGACGCGCAGGCTGATTCAGACGACGGATCGTGAGCGCCGTACTTTGGCCAGAGATGTTTACGACCAGTTCGGGCAATCTCTTTCCGTCCTGCAGTTTTCGATGGGTTCATTGAAAGAATCTCTTGTTGATGCCCATGTCGATCAGTTGAGTCAGTGTGACCAGATAAGTGAAAGTATCTCCCGGCTCGCCAATATGGTTCGCAAGGTGTCCTGTCGCCTTTGCCCGCCGCAACTTGATGACCTGGGACTGATTCCGACCCTTGAGTGGGCGATCAGTGACATTGGGGAAAGCGACGGCAGTTATCGAATTGATTTTTCCAGCCAGTTACTTGACGGTCTTCTGCCCACAGATATTGAGCATGCCCTCTATGCCATTTTTTGCGAAGCGATGAGTAATATCTCTCAACACGCAGCGGCAAAACAGGTCCAGATTTATCTGGTAGGTACGACCGCACAGGTCTGCCTGGAAGTCTGTGACGATGGTGTCGGATTCTGTTTGCCAGAAAATGAGGCTTTTTCCTGTTCTCGCGGGGTAGGCTTACTCAGTATCCGTGAGCGGGCTGAGACATTGGGAGGGACGCTCGATTTTGAAACGTTGCCCGGAAAGGGGACCCGGCTGCAAGTCTGTTTACCTCGAAGTCTTCGTCGTCGGGATGATTTAAGAAAAAACGCAGGATCAGGGCCAGAGTGACGAATAGCCAGATGCTGTTAAGCCAGGCAAGAAACAATCAAGGTTGAATAGATGTTTTGCATTGATCCCGGGGCGGATGTGGAAATATTGGCACCGGGTTTGTTCAGGGAGAATTTATGCCAGCTATCAGTATTCTTATCGCCGATGGCGAACACTTTGTACGGGATAAAATGCAGCAATTAATTGCAATGCAGGAAGATATGGTCATAATTGGTGTGGCAAGAACTGCTGAAGAAACCCTGATCAAAGTCAATGCTCTTCATCCTCAGATATTATTACTCGATATGGCGATTCCAGGTCGCGGTGGCCAGTTGGTCACCGAATTGATTGCAGCTGCATCAGAATCGTCGCGAGTTATTGCTTTATCCCTTGGCAGAAATGACATTTATGTCCGTGAGGCATACCGGGCCGGGGCGATGGGATTTCAGGTCAAGACTGACCCGGCTGAAAAGCTGTTGCGAACAATCCGGCTGACAGCCCGTTGTGAACGCCGGGGGTATTGTCACTGGCCACTAGATACGAGTGAAGCTGAACGGCGCAGCACATTTATCCCGCCTGCCGATAATTGAGGGGCTCTACCGAAAACATGAATCCAGAAACATAACTTTTACGAGGAGGGAACTATGCGTTCCAAATTACTTTTGGGCCTGTTGATGTTGTCTGTCATTGTCGTACTTGGTGGCTGCAGTACTCACCCTATGAACCACGAAGGGATGAAAGGGCATCAGATGGACAATGGCGGCAAGATGGACCATTCTGCCCATCAGGCCATGATGCAGCGTAAGGACTATGATCGCAAAATTCAGAGCTACCAGGTTCCGGATCTCCTGTTGACGAACAACCATGGTCAGCATGTTTCTCTTGCCAGGTTGCTGGATACAGACAAGCCTGTAATCCTTAATTTTATCTATGCGACCTGTACAACGATCTGCCCCATGTTGTCGATGGGATATATTGATCTTCAACGTGAGTTGGGCGACCAGCCTGACAAGGTCATGATGATTTCAATTACTATTGATCCCGAACATGATACACCCGAGGTTCTTGAAGCCTATCGGCAAAAATTTCATGGAAACTCAGGCTGGACATTACTGACCGGGAACCGTAGCGATATTGATAATGTCATGACCTCATTTGACGCCTATTTTGGTGACAAGATGGATCATCAGCCGCTTAACTTTATCCGTTTGCCAGACAAGTCGAAATGGGTACGCCTTAATGGTATGATCAATGGTAAAGATTTTATTCATGAAATGAAAATGGCCGGGGTTTATTAATCACAGGCGAGACCCTGAGTGATTTTGCCTGTTCCTGCTATCCACTTGAACGTTCTTAAAGGGAGTTTTCTATGATTCTTCGATGGTCATTGATGGTTGCTCTTCTGCTGCTGTTCGCTGGCGCGGGCCTGACTTTTGCGGCGGAATTGACCCCCGAGCAAATCAAAACTTTCGGAGAACGAATGTACCGGGAAGGGGTTTTGCCCAATGGTGAGCCGATGCAGGCTTTTGCCGCTGGTGAAATCCAGGTGGAAGCAACCAGCTTTACCTGCATCAGTTGTCATTTACGCAGTGGCCTCGGAGCGATTGAGGGCTCAATTATCACCCCGCCAGCAACCGGGAAGATTCTCTACGAAGAACGAACGATCTCGATCAAGGGAAATGAATTTGTCCCTTCTTATCACAGTTATGCTGTTTACCTGCCACCCCGCCCGGCCTACACGGATGAAACTCTGGCAAGAATGATTGCCAGTGGCGTTGATCCGAATGGCCGTTCAACGATGAAGCTGATGCCGCGTTATCAGTTGAATGATGAGGACATGGCAATTCTCATTGCCTATCTCAAGACACTTTCCAATGAATTTTCAGTTGGTAGTGAAAAGGGGATGCTTCACTTTGCCACGGTGATTGTTGAAGGCGCTGATCCGGCCAGGGTTGAGTCAATGATGGTGCCACTGCAGTTCAGTGTTGATCGAAAGAACAGCCTGGCAACAGCATCGGCTAACAATGACCGGGTTGCGCGTATGGCCTACAATATGCTGGGCCCTGACCTGCTGGCCCGGCGTTTTACCCTGGAACGTTGGGTGCTGAAGGGGTCGCCAGACACCTGGAGGGCTCAGCTGGAGGATTATTATCGTAAGAATCCGGTTTTTGCTCTGCTGGGAGGAATTTCTGATGGTGAATGGGAACCGGTTCACCGCTTTTGCGAAGACAAGCAGCTTCCTGATATCTTCCCGCAGGTCAACTATCCTGTGATCGATAATCACAGCTGGTACACGATCTATCTGTCACGTGGTATTCGTCAGGAAGGAGAGGCCGCGGCACGTTACCTGGCGGGTATGAGTGATTTGTTCAAAGGAAAAAAAGTACTCCAGATCAGTCGTGATTCAAAACGTGGACGCACCCTCAGGGACGGGTTCAATCAGGTGTGGAAACAGAAAACATCGGCGCCGATCATTGATATTACCTTGGCAAGTGATGCTGAGCTGAATAAGCAACAACTTGGCAAGATAATCAAGAAGCAGCAACCCGCAGTTGTTGTTGTCTGGGATGGCCAGCGCTCTTTACCTGCTCTCGAATCTGTGGCGAAAATATCCGCCTGGAAAGGGCTGCTGCTGACATCGGGAAGTTGGCTGGGAGATGAACTCTGGACCCTGCCCGATAATCTGCGCAAAAAGCTTTACATGACTTGGCCTTACCGTTTACCGCAGGAAAATGGCCGGTTCGATCTCTCACTCAAGAGAGTTCTCAGTGGGCGTCCCCTTGACATGTTCAATGTAGAGGCTCTCAGCAAGGCCTATATTGCCAATGAGGTTCTTGGCAAGGCCCTGACAGAAATGCGCGGGGAATATTATCGCGATTTTTTTCTCGACAATATAGACATGCTTGATGACACCTATTTCCCCCTTTATGAACGTCTCAGTTTCGGTCAGGGCCAGCGGTATGCATCCAAGGGGTGCTTTATTGTCCAGCTGGGCAAAGGTGAAAATCCGCAACTTGAGCGTCGCAGTGAGTGGGTAACAAGATAAATGATAGGGCACAGCATTATTGCTTCAGGAGGGGATCTCATGTCTGAACCCACAGGAAAGACTGGCCAGTTTAAGGTTTTGACTCTACTTTTATTTGGCTTTTTTATATTTGTCGGTTCCGGTTTTGCCGCTGATCAACCAGAGCGTGAATTGACCATTTTTCTGGTGACCGATTATGCCTATGTTCCTGGTCCTTCGGGTGAAAACCCCTTGCAGGGCAGATCTTTGTGTGCCACGCGTTGTACGGCTTTTTCAAGTGACTATCAGAACTACACGGATGCCGGGGGCTGGAGAATGATCAAGCTTGCCAGTCATGAAAAAATATCTGTTGACCTGAACAACCCCTTTCTGGATGGAAGCTGCCTGTGTACGGCGGACCGATATAAAGTGAAGATCAACGAGCTTTCTTTTTCGGGGAAATCTGTTTTGGATAAAGGAGATGGCCGGGGAGATGCCCCGCGAAAAAAGACAGATTCACCCCAAAACTGAACAAGGTTTTTTCTTTGGATTGTTGATGGCTTTTTTCTTGCCATTTCTGAGATGTTGTGGTAATTAATACGGGTTTTCTTGTTGCACCTCTTTGAAAGTGAGCTCCGGCTCGCTTTTTTTGTTGTCTGGGAGTCCGGTTTGAGTCGCGTTCCTGAGCGTGTTGAACAGCTTGTTTTGCCCATTGTTGATGACCTCGGCCTGGAGCTGGTTGACATCGAGTACCAGCGAGAGGGGCAGGGCTGGGTTCTGCGTATCTTCCTGGACAAGGAAGGGGGAATTACGCTGAACAATTGTGCTGAAGCCAGTCGTGAGTTCAGTGCAATTCTCGATGTTGAGGATGTTGTCGACACCGCCTACAATCTGGAAGTTTCCTCTCCTGGTCTGGAACGACCTCTGAAGAAACTTGCCGATTTTGAACGTTTTGCCGGGAAATCAGCCAAAATAAAAACCCGGATCAGCTGTGACCCGGACAATCGTGGGCATAAGCGAAAAACATTTACCGGGGAATTGCGAGGAGTGAATGCGGGCAGGATTGTGTTGCTGCAGGACGACAAAAAGGGTGGAGAGGTCACTTTTGACCTTAAGGATATTGATAAAGCCAATCTGGCTTTTGATTTTTAAGAGAGTTTTTGTTTTCGTTTAACTGATTCGGGCTGAGTTTAGACAGGAGCCCGGAAACATACATCCATTAAAGGGGAAACATGATGGTGGGTAACCTTAATCACATCATCGATCAGGTGGTCAAGGACAAGGGCATCGATCGTGAAGTGCTGGTCGAGGCGCTGGAGTCGGCTGTCCTGAGTGCCGCCAATAAGAAATTTCGGAATACCCGTGACCTTGAAGCGCATTATAACGAGGAAATTGGTGAGGTCGAGGTCTTTGAGTTTGTTACTGTGGTCGATGAGGTGGTCGATTCCTATAAAGAAATCGATCTTGCCGAGGCTAAAGAGATGGACCCGGACGTAGAGATCGGCGATTCGCTCGGAATGATGCTTGAGGCTGGAAGTTTCAGCCGTATTGCGGCTCAAACCGCCAAGCAGGTTATCATTCAGAAGGTTCGCGAAGCCGAGCGTGAAGGTGTGTATAACGAGTTCAAGGATCGCGTTGGTGAGGTTGTCAATGGTATTGTTCGCCGTTACGAGCGTGGTGATCTGATTGTTGACCTGGGTCGTGCCGAGGCGTTGTTGCCTTCGCGTGAGCAGGTCCCTCGTGAAAATTATCGTCAGTCAGACCGGGTTCGGGCTTATATTTCTGAAGTAAAAATGGCCACCAAGGGACCACAGATTGTCCTGTCACGGACGCACCCGAGCCTGCTTATTTCACTTTTCAAGTCAGAAGTTCCAGAAGTTGCTGAAGGAATTGTTGAAATTAAAGGGGCGGTTCGTGAGCCTGGAAATCGCGCGAAAATTGCGGTTGTTTCTCACGATGTAGATGTTGATCCGGTTGGTGCCTGCGTTGGTATGCGCGGCTCGCGCGTGCAGAATGTCGTGACTGAACTACGTGGTGAGCGGATAGATATTATCCCCTGGACGCCTGATACGGCGCGTTTTGCCTGTGCCGCCTTGGCTCCTGCGGAAGTTTCACGGGTCTATATTGATGAAGAGGGCCAGGCTCTCGAAATAATCGTTCCTGATGACCAGCTTTCTCTGGCAATCGGTAAAAAGGGCCAGAATGTTCGTTTGGCGGCCAAGTTGATCGGGTGGAAAATCGATATCAAGAGCGAAACCCGGGCCCAGGAAGAAGAGCAGGAGGAGACTCCAGCGGCCACAGCTGACGATGCGCTAGATGCAGAGAACAGCGAAAATACCGAGAGTACCGAGAACACTGAAAGTACCGAGAGTTCTGAGTCGGAAGTCAGCGAAGTGACTGCCGACAGGGAACCTATAGAACCGGACGAGGCTCAGGATTGAGTGGACGGTGCAGAGAACCGGAGCGGACTTGTGTCGGTTGCCGCACTTCACAACCTCGCACACGTCTGATTCGCTACGTTCTTTCTCCGCAACAGCAACTGTTGGTCGATTATCGCCAACGTTTGCCGGGACGAGGTGTTTACACCTGCTGTGAGCCTGACTGTGTTATCAAAGCTGTTGAACGCAAACAGCTCCAGCGGGGATTGAAAGCGGCAGAGTTGCAGCTGGATGCCAGGCAGTTACTTGTTGACATTGGCGAGATTCTGTTGCGACGGATTGAAAACCTGCTCGGGATGGCACGTAAATCAGGCCAGGTTGTTTCAGGAAGTCAGGCAGTTATTGGTGGATTGAAAGGGGGCGAAGGCATATCTTTCGTCCTGTTGAGTGATGATATCTCTGCCGGCGTTGCAGATAAGGTAATTGGTGCAGCAGGAAAACAGCAGGTTGAGGTTTTTCAATTGCTCACCAAAGGACGGATTGGCGAGATTTTGGGGAAGGGTGAGCGCAGCGTTGCAGGCTTGCAGTCAGGGCAGTTATCTGATGCGATACTGCTCGAAGTGCAACGTTACAAGCGGATGTCAAGGGAGAATTGATGGGCACCAAACGGGTATATGAACTGGCTAAGGAAATGGGCCTTGAAAACAAGGAACTGTTGGCCAAACTGGCTGAGGCCGGGATCGAAGTGAAATCCCACTCCAGTTCCCTGAGTGATGAGGATCTTGCAGCATTCAAGCGCTCCTTAACTCCGACTGAGGAAAAGATAGAAGAGAGTCGTATCAAACCGGGGATCATCCGGCGGCGGCGTACCATTGTTCAGAAGGCCGAGCCGGAACCGGTTGCAGAAGAACCTGCAGAAAATCCTCAGGAAGAAGCTGCTGCGCCCTCTGAGCCAGAAGAAGATATTGCAGTTGCTGAAGAAAGCGCGCCAGTTACTCCGGTTGCTGAAGAGCCTGCCGCAGAAGTACAGGCCGAGCCCGTTGAAAAAACGGAACCGGTTGCCGATGAGCCCGCTGTCGTTCCCGAGGCTGACAAACAGCCCGAAACGGTGGAAAAAGAAGCACCGGTTGCCGAAGAACCCGAGGTTGTTGAGCAGCCAGCAGAAGCCAGCGCCAACCGCGCCCGTATTCTGGGTCGTGTTGAGCTGCCTCAGAAGAAGGCACCTGCGCAGCGGCAAAGACCGGCACGCCAGGATCGTCCTGATCGTCCTGATCGTTCACGCCGTCCGGCAGCCGGTCCGCGACCTGCCGCCGGGCCTGCTCCCGCCATGCAGCCAGTAGCTCCCCCTCCAGAAAAAGAGGATACGCGCAGTAAGCGCAAGAAAAAGGGCCGGAGAAACGACGAACGTTCCAATGATGGGCGCGTTTCACGTCGCGGTAGAAGGGTCGAAGTTTTTGAGCCTTCACGCATGGGCCAGCGGCGCAAGCATAAAAAGGGCAACAAGGATCAGCGTAAGACAGAAATTACCATCAGCAAGGCGATCAAGCGGGTAATCCGGATCAGCGATTCGATTACTGTTGGTGAGTTGGCCAAGCGGATGGGCATCAAGGCCAATGAAATCATTGCCGAACTTATGCGCCAGGGGACAATGGTGTCGATCAATCATCCTCTTGATTACGAAACTGCTGCCCTGATTGCAACTGATTTCAAATATGAAGTCGAAAATGTGGCGTTTGATGAAGATACGGTTCTCGCTGCCGCTTCAGGTGAAAAAAGTACGGTTGAAAATGAAGAGGATCTGCTGCCGCGTCCACCCGTCGTCACAATTATGGGTCACGTTGACCATGGTAAAACCAGCCTGCTTGATGCCATTCGCGAGGCGAACGTTACTGAAGGTGAAGCTGGCGGTATTACCCAGCATATCGGTGCCTATGATGTTGATCTCGATGGCCGTAAGATTACTTTCCTTGATACTCCTGGTCACGAAGCCTTTACCGCAATGCGCGCCCGGGGTGCCGGGATAACAGATATTGTCATCCTGGTTGTTGCGGCAGATGATGGGGTTATGCCGCAAACCAAGGAGGCGATCAATCACTCCAAGGCAGCAGGTGTTCCGATTATCGTTGCCGTCAACAAGGTTGATAAGCCTGAAGCGAATCCGGAACGGGTCAAACAGGAACTGACCGAATTCGAGCTGGTCCCTGAAGATTGGGGCGGTGATACCATTTTTGTTGAGGTTTCTGCAAAGGCCAGAACAAATCTCGACAGTTTGCTTGAAATGGTCCTGTTGCAGGCCGAAGTTCTTGAGTTGAAAGCAAATCCGAACAAAAACGCCAAGGGTTCGATTGTTGAGGCGCGGCTGGACAAGGGGCGCGGTGCGGTTACGACCGTGCTGGTTCAGGAAGGAACTCTCAAGGTTGGTGATGCCATTGTTGCCGGAATGCAGTATGGCCGCGTCCGTTCAATGACAAACGCTGCGGGACAGTCAATCAAGGAAGCCGGACCTTCGTTCCCTGTCGAAGTAACCGGTCTGGATGGTGTTCCTGATGCCGGTGATCTGTTTCACGCGGTTGACAGTGAAAAAACTGCCCGTGAGGTTTCGATGCACCGTCAGCATAAACAGCGTGAAATAGAGCTGGCCAAAACCAGCAAAGTTTCACTCGATCAGCTTTTTGCCAAGATGCAGGAAGGCGAGGTCGAGGAACTGTCGGTTATCGTCAAGGCCGATGTTCAGGGTTCGGTTGAGGCTGTACGCGAAGCTCTGGAAAAACTGTCGACCGATAATTGTCGTCTTAATGTTATTCATACCGATGTTGGTGGCGTCAATGAATCGGATGTGACTTTGGCCACAGCATCGAATGCAATTGTTTTGGGTTTCAATGTACGGCCTGAAGCCAAAGCCAAGTCTCTGGCTGATACCGAGAAGGTCGATATCCGCCTCTATAGTGTCATTTATGACGCTGTTAATGATGTCCGCGATGCGATGGAAGGCCTGTTGGCGCCGACGCTGCGCGAAAAAGAACTGGGTCGTGTCGAGGTTCGTGAAACCTTCCATGTTTCCCGGATTGGTACAATTGCTGGTTGCTATGTGACTGACGGCAAAATTGTACGTAACGCTCAGACTCGTTTGGTTCGAGACAATGTTGTTGTCTGGGAAGGCAAACTGGATTCACTGAAGCGTTTTAAAGATGACGTCAAGGAAGTCACCGTAGGTTACGAATGTGGTATTGGCCTCGAAAATTACAACGATATAAAAGTTGGTGATGTGATTGAGGTCTTCGAGATGGAAGAAATCAAGACCAGTCTTTGATCTGGTTTGAGAAAGAGACAGGACAGATAGATTGAGTCGTTATCGCCCTGAACGGGTTGCCGGTCAGATGCACAAGATTATATCCGAGCTGCTTCTGAGTGGTGATATCAAGGACCCACGTGTCGCGCTGATAAATGTTACAGATGTCAGGGTGACACGAGATTTACGCCTGGCCCGAATCTATTATTCGGTTCTGGGTGGTGAGCCGGAAAAAACCGAAGCTGCAGAAGGATTAGTCAAGGCTGCTGCATTTGTCCGTCGCACTCTGGGACAGCAGATGCGTCTGCGTCATATTCCTGAACTGCGGTTTGAATATGATCTTTCGGTCGATACCGGTCGCCGAATCGATGAGTTGTTACGCGAAGCCCGTCTTGGTGAACAGCATGATGACTGAAATTGTTCGCCAAATCAAAGCAGGACAGCGTTTTCTGGTTTGCGCTCATGCCAGTCCCGATGGTGATGCCATTGGCTCAACTCTGGGGCTGATGTTGGGCCTTGAGAAGCTGGGCAAAGAGGTTGTTGCCTATAATGCTGACGGGGTTCCGGATACCTTTTCTTTCTTGCCTGGTGCGGATCGGCTGCTGGATGATCTGGGGGGGCAGGCCGAATTTGATGTGGTTTTTGTGCTTGACGCCGGAGATTTAAGTCGTACCGGTGATCAGGTTGCAAAACGTGCTCCCGTTCTTATCAATATTGATCATCATCCCGGTTCAGATTTTGGTGATATCTGTTATCTGGATACCAATGTCGCTGCGACCGCAGTCCTCATTTATCGCCTTTTGCTCGCGTGTGATCTGAGCCTGGATCAGGATATTGCTCTGTCGCTCTATACTGGTTTACTTTCGGATACCGGTTCTTTTCGTTATGCCAACTCAAATCAGGAAGCATTCAATGTTGGTGGTGAACTGGTCAGCCTCGGGATTGACCCCTGGCAGGTTGCCAGCGCTCTTTACGAAAGTCAGCCTCCTGAACGGATGAAGCTGTTGTCGCAGGTTCTGGCAACACTGTTTATTGCTCCTGAAGGTAAATATGCTTCTGTCTACATGACTCTCGACATGCTGGAGAAGACCGGAGCTCTGCCGGAGCACACGGATGGATTTGTCAATTATCCCCGCGCTGTTTCCGGAGTTGAGGTTGCCGTATTCTTTCGCCAGGTTGAAGCCGGGAAGGTCAAGATCAGTTTTCGTTCCCGAGGCAGGATCGACGTCAACCAACTGGCTCAAAAGCTGGGAGGCGGTGGCCATAAGAATGCTGCGGGTGCCCACGGTGAGGGCTCTCTCGATGCCGTTATCTCTGAAGTTCACTCCCTGCTCGATACCTTGTTGAAATAATCCTCTATGCATGGGCTTTTGCTGATTGATAAACCTGCCGGGTTATCGTCTCATGATGTGGTCCGCCAGATCAGGCGTACCTTTAAAACCCGCAAGGTCGGCCATGCAGGAACCCTTGATCCGCTTGCCACTGGTGTTCTGCCGGTCGCAATTGGTGAAGGAACCAAGCTGCTACAGTTTCTTCTCGCTGAAGATAAGTCCTATCGGGCAACCATGCGACTTGGCGTGACGACAGACACTCTTGATTCTGAGGGCGAAATCCTTGGTGAGAAGGAAGTGCCTCAGGATATTCCGCAACGCCTTGTGCCCGCCATGGAAAAATTTGTCGGGATGATTGATCAGGTTCCACCCATGTATTCGGCCCTCAAACGCGATGGTGTTCCTCTGTATAAGCTTGCCAGGGCCGGTAAAGTTGTAGATCGACCTGCACGCCGGATTCGTATCGATCGTTGTGAGCTGATCAGTATGCAATTGCCCGAACTGACCCTTGAGGTAGACTGTTCGAAAGGGACATATGTCCGCAGTCTTTGTGCGGACCTGGGAGAGGCCCTGGGCTGTGGTGCTCACCTGACTGCGCTGTGTCGTCTGCGTACCGGGCAGTATTCTCTGGAGCGATGCTTGCCTTTGGCTCAGGTCGACGATATCCTTCAGGTTGAGAACCATCCTGCGTTTTTATCGATTGATGGGGCTCTTTTTTACTACCCGGCGCTTGAGTTGGCAGAACCCGCAGTGACACGGTTGTCGCATGGGGTCCCGCCACAGCAAAGTGAACTGACTGATGAGTTGACCGTTGAGCCGGGAGAAATTGTCAGACTTGTCTCGTCTGGATCCTTGTTGGCCATGGCGCGCTATGCCCCGGACCGTCCCAAGGAAAAACGAGGTGATTTCGAGTTGATTCGCTGTTTTAACCGGGCTCAGTAAGCCTGACAGATAGGTTGATTATCGCTTTACACTCCCGATTGACTGTGGTAAATAGTGTGGGTTGTATTGATGACAGAAGTTGGCACATCATGGCTGATGTGCTTAGGTGTTTAAAAGTATAATTTAAAAGGAGATTCCAGGTGCTTGGCACAGAACGCAAACAGGAAATCATTGACCAGTACAAGCGTCACGAGGGTGACACCGGCTCCCCCGAGGTGCAGATTGCACTTCTTTCAGAGCGGATTACCTACCTGACTGAGCATTTTAAAACCCATAAAAAAGATCACCATTCACGACGTGGTCTGTTGAAGATGGTCGGGCAGCGTCGTCGCTTGCTTGATTATCTGATCAAACAGGATGTTGAGCGCTATCGCACAATCATCAAGGCTCTCGGTATCCGCCGTTAATAAGGGCAGCATGCTCATGGTTGGGCATGCTGCTTTTTGTTTCACCCGTAGCTCTGGAGGCTGTCCGGAGAGAGTATCTGCCAGCGCAGATTCTGTCTCAGGCCATCCTCCAAAAGCTATTTTTTTTTAAGGCTAAAGAGTGTCGGGCAGAAGGCTGCCCGCAAAAGAGGAGTAAAAATTTATGGCCTATCACAAAGTCGAGATTGAATTCAACGGTCAACCGTTGATAATTGAAACAGGCAAGGTTGCACGTCAGGCTGACGGTGCGGTTATTGTCACCTATGGCGAAACCAAAATTCTGTGTACCGCGGTTTCTGCAAAAAAAATGCGCGAGGGACAAAACTTTTTCCCTCTGACAGTCAATTACGCTGAAAAGTTCTATGCAACCGGCAAAATCCCAGGTTCTTTCTTCCGCCGTGAGCGTGGTTCGACTGAGCGTGAGACCTTGATTTGTCGCTTGATTGACCGTCCGATGCGTCCGCTTTTTCCCAAAGGATACATGTTTGAAACCCAGATTATGCCATCGGTCATTTCTGCCGATTGTATCAATGACCCGGATACTCTGGCCATGGTTGCCGCTTCGGCAGCGGTCGTTGTTTCAGATATTCCTTTTGAAGGTCCGATTGCAGCGGTTCGGGTTGGTCGAATTGATGGTGAATTTGTTGCCAATCCGACCCTTGAGCAGCAAGAGCAAAGTGATGTCGAGATTGTTATTTCGGGATCACGTGATGCCGTCATGATGGTTGAGGGTGAGGCTGATTTTTTCAGTGAGCAGGAAATGCTCGATGCGATCTTCTTTGGTCATGCTGCCCTGCAACCCTTGATTGACATTCAGGCTGAACTGGCATCACTGGCTGGCAAAGCCAAGCGTGAGTTTGTTGTTCCTGAAATTGATGCCGAGCTGGCCGCCAAGGTGACTGAGCTGGCCGAGGCCAACGTTGTTGAGGCTGTCAAGATTCGCACCAAGCAAGAGCGTTATGCTGCTCTGGCTGACAATCGTGCTGCGGTTAAGGAACAACTTGCTGCTGATTACGAGGGCCGTGAAGAAGAGATTTCAGAGATTCTTGGTTCTATTGAGAAGCGTGTGGTCCGTCAGATGGTTGCGCGTGACAAGATCCGGATCGACGGGCGTGATATGGCGACGATTCGTCCTATCAGCTGTGAGGTTGGTGTTATGCCTCGCGCTCACGGTAGTGCGCTGTTCACCCGGGGAGAAACCCAGGCTCTGGTAACCAGCACCTTGGGAACCGGGACTGACGAACAACGGATGGACAATATCCAGGGAATGGAATTCAAGAAGTTCATGCTTCATTACAATTTCCCGCCATTCTGTGTTGGTGAAACCAGTATGCGTTTGTTCCCGGGGCGTCGTGAAATCGGTCACGGCATGCTGGCAGAGCGTAGTGCTGCCAAAATTCTGCCGAAGCACGAAGATTTCCCTTACACCATTCGTATCGTCTCTGATGTGCTTGAGTCGAATGGTTCTTCCTCGATGGCCTCAGTTTGTGGTGCTTCGTTGTCCCTGATGGATGCCGGTGTTCCGGTCAAGGAACCGATTGCCGGAATCGCCATGGGCCTGATCAAGGAAGGTGACGACGTTGCAATTCTGTCCGATATCCTTGGTGATGAAGATCATCTGGGTGACATGGATTTTAAAGTTACTGGTTCTGCCAATGGTATTACTGCCCTGCAGATGGATATCAAAATTACCGGTGTGACCAAAGAAATCATGGAAAGTGCGCTGGCTCAGGCACGTGAGGGTCGGATTCATATTCTGGGAGAGATGGCCAAAGCAATCGACACGGCTCGCGATGACCTTTCACCTCATGCCCCGCGCATCACCACGATCAAGGTTAAAGCTGATCAGGTGCGTACCGTTATCGGTTCTGGTGGTAAAAATGTTCGCGGTATTATCGATGCAACAGGTTGTGCGATTGATATTCAGGACGACGGAACCATCAACATCGCTTCAAGCGATGGTGATGCGGCCAAAATGGCAATCAAGATGATTCGCGATCTGACCCAGGAAGCTGAAGTCGGCAAGCTCTATGATGGTAAGGTCCGCAAGATCATGGAGTTTGGTGCCTTTGTAGAAATCTTCCCCGGTACCGATGGCCTGGTTCATATCTCTGAACTGGCAAAAGAGCGTGTTCGCACCGTTACAGATATCCTCAATGAGGGTGATCAGGTCCTGGTGAAATGCATTGGTGTCGACAGACAGGGTAAAATCAAGCTTTCACGTAAAGAAGCACTGGGCCAGGAATTACCTGAAGAAGGTTGATTGAGCTGGTTCCATGCTGAGAAAAACAACCCTGAATAACGGAATCCGGGTGGTCACCGAGCAAATGCCCGATGTCCACTCGGTTTCCGTCGGGTTCTGGGTTGAAAATGGTTCACGTCATGAAGCAGGTTCGTTAAACGGCATTTCTCATTTTCTGGAGCATATGCTGTTTAAAGGAACCTCGCGTCGTTCTGCCCTGGATATTGCCCGTGAGGCTGATTCATTCGGTGGCGTTCTTAATGCTTTTACCTCCCGAGAGTATAGCTGCTATTACGCCAAGGTTCTGGATAGTCGTCTGCCTGATGCCGTCGATCTGCTTTCGGATCTGGTGTTGAATTCGACTCTCGATGAGGTTGAGATCGAAAAGGAACGGCGGGTCATCCTGCAAGAAATTTCGATGGTCGAGGATACCCCTGAAGATCAGATTCACGATCTTTTCAGCGAAAAAATCTGGGCCAAACACCCTCTTGGTCGTCCGGTTCTCGGGCTTTTGGCCAGTGTAGAAAAAATCACCCGACAAGATCTGCAACATCTTCTCAGCTCGCGATATGTGGGGCACAATATCGTAATCTCTGCTTCTGGACATCTGCAGCACGATGTTATTTGTCGCCAGATAGAAAAAGCATTTGCAGCGGTTCCTCCCGGTTCACAGCGGACTCTTTGCGAATTACCTCGACATCAGACCGGTCTCTATCTACTTGAAAAACCCCTTGAACAGGTACACTTTTGCCTGGGATGTAAAGCCTTACCCCAAACCCATGACGACAGATTTACGCTTCAGGTTCTCAATACCCTGCTAGGCGCCAGCATGAGTTCACGCCTTTTTCAACAGGTTCGTGAAGAACGTGGGCTGACTTATTCTATCTACAGCTATTTGAACTGTCATTCAGATTCCGGAGCGCTTGTCGTCTATGGTGGTACTGCCAATGATCATCTGGCGCAGGTTATTGAACTGGTTGTCGAGCAGTTCAGAACAATAAAGTCGGGCCAGATTTCCTCGAACGAAGTTATCAGGGCAAGAGAGCAGATTAAGGGGAATCTGCTGTTGTCACTGGAAAGTTCGGATAACAGAATGTCCAGACTGGCGCGTAATGAAATCTATCTGGGTTATCAACCCGCGCTGGAATCACTTGTTTCCCAACTGGACCAGGTGGATGTTGACGCGGTTACACGGGTTGCACACGACCTTTTTGGGGCTGAGTCTCTCACGCTTCAGGTTGTTGGTGCTGTTGATGATCTGGATGCGCTGGCTCAATATATGACACTGTAAGGGGTTTAAATATGCATTTAGAAGCTCGGCTGACCTTCAAGAAACTTGATCCGCAAGCGGTTTTACCGGTCTATATGACAGACCTTGCCGCAGGGATGGATGTTTGTGCCCTGGTTTCAGCTCCCTTGACCCTTGTTCCGGGTGAAAGAGCTCTTGTTCCGACAGGTTTGGCTGTTGCGGTTGAACCAGGGTACGAAATGCAGGTTCGACCCCGCTCAGGCCTGGCTTTGCGTAAAGGGATAACACTGTTGAACAGCCCGGGGACCATCGATGCGGATTATCGGGGCGAGATCGGGATTATCGTCATCAATCATGGTCAGGAAAGCGTACAGATTGCTTCAGGTGATCGTATCGCGCAATTGATTGTGACCCCGGTTGTCCGCTGCCATATAACAGTGGCAGACGAACTCTCCACGACAGAGCGGGGGGCAGGGGGGTTCGGGCATACCGGAATAAATGGAGGTGTCATTGACTCAGAAAACTGATCCTGAAGATCTGCTTGATTTCCCCTGCTCATATACATTTAAAGCAATTGGTGAAAGTGGTGACAGCTTTTATGACCAAATCCTTGCTGCGGCCCGTCATCATGCCCTGATTCATCAGGACGCCATTTGTGTCCGTCCGAGTGGGAAGGGGAAGTATCAGTCAATTTCTATCATCGTTATGTTGGAAAACTATCAGCAACTAAAGGATATCTATGCCGGGATGAAAGAGGTTCCCGGATTGAAAATGTTGCTATAATTTTGTAGAAATAGTAAATTTCTCAGTAATTTCCATCCTTAAGGAGGATAGCATGCGGCTGAAAATAAACCCGGACAATCCGCAGCTTCGCCTTGTCAGACATGTGGTTGATTGTCTGAAGCAGGGTGGGGTTGTTATTTATCCAACGGATACGACCTATGGCCTCGGTTGCGATATCTTCAATCGCAAGGGAGTGCGCAAAATATATCAGATTAAACAACGCGATCCGCGTAAGCCCTTTTCATTCATCTGTAGTGATCTGGCAGAGGTGGCCAGTTATGCGCAGGTCAGTAATTTTGCTTTTCGGATTCTGAAGCGCCATCTTCCCGGGCCATATACCTTTGTTCTTGAGGCGGCAAAGACCGTTCCTGACGCGTTGACCACCAGACAAAAGACCGTTGGTATCCGGATTCCTGATAATGGTGTTTCGCGGATGATTGTTCAGGAATTGGGTCACCCGTTAGTGACGACCAGTGCCAATATATCCGGGCAGAATGCTATTCAGGACCCTGAAGTTATTGACGAGCGTATGGAACGAATGGTCGATATGGTGGTTGATGGTGGGGTTTCTATGGGGGTTGAATCATCAGTGATCAGTCTGATTGATGATCGTATTGAGGTCCTGCGTGAGGGCGCGGGAGACCTTTCCTGGATAGACTGATCCATGCCAACCACATCTGCTACTCCTGAATCCTTTCAGGTTGTTTATTACCAACGCGTCAGCCCTGATGATACTGACTGGGTAGATCCCAGTGACTGGTCGGCTGTTGCAGTGATGCTGGACAGTTTGAGAACAGAACTGAGCCGGTTCAATGTTGAGCTTGCTGTCAGCCAGGACCCTGTTGAGATGAAGATTCGGGGTTATGGTGATATTCTTAATTACATTCGCCTGCGTTACCCTGCGGGTGGTTTTGCCAATACTTGCCTCGGACACGTTATTGGCTGCAGCCCCCATTGTGATCTGGCAGAAGATCTTAAACGGGGGATCAATCGGGTCCTGTTTGCGCCAGAAACGATTGAACCTCAGGGCAGTGACAAGATTGTCTGCCACAACTGTGGTTGTGGCTGTTAGTTTCAATCCTGACCTCAGATAAAAAGGAGGCTTGTCCCGGGACAAGCCTCCTTTTTATCTGAGGAATCATTTATTTTTTGTTTCAGCGGAAAATGTTATCAAATGTTGCAAACATTTATTGGCTGAAGGCGGGTTTAACGGGTAAATGTCAGTTTTCTTTCAAGATCCATTGAATGTGAGAGACGTTTAGCCTGCTCGATGGTGATAATATCTTTTTGGCACAGCTGGATCAGATGCTGATCCATTGATTGCATATGATACTGCACACGACCTTTCTCGATATGCTGTTCGATTTCGTCCAGCAATCCTTCCTTGATACAGTGCTGAATGGTCGTTGTTGAACGCATTACTTCAATAACAGGCAGAATTCGCTCACCCTTTTTGTCCTTGATTAATCGGAGAGAAACAGTAGCAACCAGAATTTCTGCCAAACGGTGGCGGATATTTTCCTGTGCGTCGGGTGGGTAGTAACTGAGAATTCGACTGATGGTCGAAGCGGCATTTTGGGTATGAAGTGTCGAGAAGACAAGATGACCGGTTTCAGCCGCTTTGATGCAGGCATCTATGGTTTCAAGATCACGCATTTCTCCGACCATAATGACATCAGGGTCCATGCGCAAGGCAGCACGAAGTGCGCTGGTAAAGGTGTCAGTATCAATACCTATTTCGCGCTGAATAATACAACCTTTTTTGGAAGAGAAGAGAAACTCTATCGGATCCTCGATCGTAAGAATGTTGTAGCTGAAGTTTTCGTTGATATGCTGCAGCATCGACGCCAGAGTCGTTGATTTGCCATTGCCGGTCGGTCCGGTTACCAGAACCAGGCCATTGGGAGCTTTGACAATTTCACCCAGCACCGCCGGCAGGTTCAGATCTTTGAATGAACCAATCTCGGGCGGGATGACACGCATGACAATACCGATGTGTCCCCGTTGTCTGAAAAGACTGACCCGAAAGCGCCCTCCATTATCAAGGGAGTATGAGGCGTCCAGCTCGGTTAAATCATCAGGGAGTGCCCGACTGTTTTTCTCCATAATTCTACGGGCGATAAATTCTGTATCCTGGCTGGTCAGAACCGGAAGTTTCGACCGGATCAGTTGACCTCGGCCACGAAAGAAAGGGGGGTTGTCGACCTCAAAATGGACATCTGAAACCCGCTTTTCAAAAGCAATCTGTAGAATCTGGTTAAGGGTTTTTGCATCCATGCCTTTTCCTCCAATAACTGCAACGTTTAGGATGTTTTTTGACGCAAACGGATCACCTGCTCCAAAGCCAGACCAGCCAGCCACGCCAGACTTTGAAGATACTCCGGATCAAACGACTTAACAGGAGATTGTCCAAAATCAGCATAAATCAATGCCAGGGTCTTTCCTCCGGCAACCAGAGGTAACAGAAGAATTCGGGATTTGTCCGGTGCACTGATTTCGCCAAAAATAGCCTCTCGAATGATCTTGTCGTCAACGGCATCATAGTAAAGCAATCCGGAATCTACGGTTTTGGCCAGCAGACTTCCCGCTTCACGCGGAACTTTAAACCGTAGAGGATCTGATGGGCCTGCTGATTTATCTGCCTCAATCCCGAGAGATTTTTCTGCAATAAACTCATCCTGGTGAACAATAAGAACCAGGCATCGTTCAAAATAGATGCTGATTTGTTCCAGAAGAAAAAGTGAAATTTCAGAGGCAGACTGCATCTGGCGCAGGTCACACAAAAATTTAGCTTCGGGAGAGGTCTCAGGTGTTGCCTGGTGGCATAGCCGCCGAATAAAAGGTGGGAAACTCTCCATAAATTGAATAAAATCGACAATAAATGAATCACGTCGGTTTTCGGCAAGAGAACGAGGAAGAACTGCACTGGCACCAGTGGTCAATGCCTGCAATGAATAGAAATAGTCGACCGGTGAGGCCAGTTGGACGATCTGCAGCTGGGGATAACGTAATGAAATTCTTTGCCTGATGACCGTCAGATCTTCTTTGCCAAATCCGGCACCGCTTTCGAGGGGACAGTCAAAAACCAGAATTGGTAAAAGGGACCGCTCAAGACTCTGTGAAATTCGTTGTTCCAGGTCTTGCTCGGTGGCTGCTGTGAAGGCCATGATTCCGGCATGCTTGCAGGTACTCATCAAACCGTGCTGGATAAGCTCATCACTACTGTACAGGATAATAGTCTGGTTTTGCGCTGAGTCAACGTTCTCCTGATTTTCAACAATGTTCGATTTGGCACTCAGGTACTCGACAAGTTCTTCACGCTGTACCGACGAAAAATCAGGAAGTAACTCGCGAACTTTCTGCCGGTGTATTTCTGAAGGGTCAAATGCTTCAAGGCTGGTAAATGTTTCCGGGATCTGGACATCGATCTGATCGATGGCATCGAGGCCGAGAAGGTCAGCAGACAGGTTCAGGTCACCGCCGTCTTCAGTTGCAGGGGGCTCATTTTGTTCGGATTCTGCCTGTTGCAGATCGTCCATGCCGCCTGTTGCGCTGGCAGGGTCAATTCCAGCGGCCCTTTTTTCGTCGTAGATTCGTAACGCATCCATCAGCACCATCTGAGTATCGAAATTGATCTCCTGCTGCAGTTTTTCAGGAATATACCGATATTCATCATTGATCGCCGTGAGATCAACATCGAGCGTGAAGGTGCCTTGTTGCCAACTGACCATTTCAACAATAGTCATTTCGATCAGACATTCAAGACCCTTGTAGGCATTTTCTTTTTCAATCAGTCCTTTTTCAAGTAACAGTCCGATCAGCGGTTTGTGTTGTTCACCCAACGATTGCTGTTCTGCAAGGGCCTGTTGAAGAATCTCATCCGTTATGACTTCCATTTCAACCAGAATTCGCCCGATCCTGATCGAGTCATCGTAGTGGTTCGCACTGACGATATAACCCTGATCAAAAACGATCTGACTGCGCCCCTTGTCACCAACGACACAGAGGGTTCCAGATTTTCTTGTTGAATGAAGAAGTTGAATGACGTCGACAATTGCAAGGTCTTCAAGGTTACCGGCAAAGGACATTGGTGGCAGGCTCCGTTGAGTGATAAGTGTCGACCTGTTAGCAGGAATGAATATGTAACTAGGCTATTAAACTAGAAAACTGCCAAGTATTCAAGGATTCTTATGCAGAAAACTTTATCAGGCTCTTTGAGAAAAACACAATATCCACCATTTTAGAGAGGTAGAATATTTAGACTTGTCTAATCAGTACATCTTTCAGTACAATGCAATCGCGTTTGGCTTGCTCTGTCCTCCACCCAGAGCTTTATCCTCCCTCTACTACAGAATACCAAGCTCGTTGTCGGCATTTGTTATCGGTCCGGTTAGTTTCACGGGTGGATTTTTGGTTTAGTTAAAAAGAAGGGGGTACAATGAAAGCACAAGTGGCAGTGGTTCTGGATGATATTGAGTCATGCCGAACTTTGTTGGCAGACCTTTTGGCCGAAAAACAAGTTCAGGTCCGAGCCTATGCTGACCCTGAAACATGTCTCAATGCATGCAAAAAGTACAAATGTTCACAATATGGCCGTTGCGCTGATTTTATCCTGACCGACAACAGGATGCCTGGGATGACAGGGCTCGATTTTTTACAGCAGACCCAAAAAATGGGGTGCAGGATTCCTGATTCCTGTAAGGCTGTTATCTCGGGAGTCTGGACAAAGGAAGATCTCGAACTTGCTGAAAAGTCGGGCTATCGCATCTTTAACAAGCCCTACCTGATTGATGCCATTTATACATGGCTCGATGAATGTGAATAAGCATATCGTCGAATGACTGCGTATATCTGGTAGGAGGCGGGGTTACCCCCGCCGTCCTCCCACTCCACCGTGCGTACGGTTCCGTACGCGGCGGTTCACGAAGTATGTCGAAAACGACGGAACTGAGTCATATAACTGAACAGTCCCACTTTAGAGAAATAGGACGTCGGACAAGCAAGATTCATATGGCTTGCTCCGGCGTTCCACCAAGGACCCCGGCCAGTCTTGTTCGAGTCGGAGTTGGAGGGCTGGTACACCGACGAAACCCTTTGGCCGCAGAAGCGCACCCTTAACCTGTTTCACGAGTGGTTCGAGGTTGAATGTCATACTGTGGTCGAAGATACCGTCGGGACGCCTATTGTGGATGAGGATATGTAGTTGGGTGTTTTCGCACTGGTTGATGTTGAGATTGGTCCGCAATTGTGGGTGCCATGTTGTGCTCAGGCGGCTTGGAAGATCTGGGGTAGCACAATCTTTAGGGATAGGAATAATTAGGCATACTTTTGAATAAGTGTATAAAATCAGGCAGATAACTTTTTATTGCACAGTAACTTTTTAAATGTTATCGTGCAGAAAAAAGTTAACGTGGCAATTATGGAAACTTTACCTCACCAATTTGTTGAATACATAGCGAAGGTGGCTGGCCTGCCCGCTGTCTGGGGGGCTGCTGTGTCCAGAAGCCTGCCGCAATACTTGAATCAACAATACATCTTACGGGAAATCATTATCGGTAAACGTCACTTCTGGGGGATTCTGCTAAAGGATGCTACCAGCTTTCGCCCTGCGGCATTTGTAAAACACTTGCGACAACTCAT
>JAJRWH010000125.1 GCA_024276935.1 Deltaproteobacteria bacterium | reverse complement strand
TACGTCTACCCGACCAGCAAGAAGATCAATATTTTCTGGAATACTTTACCAACCGGAGTCAGCGCCGAGGTAGAAATGCAATACAACGGCGGCACCTGGACTCCACTGGATGGTGAAACCTCCAGTTACGTCAGCCTGTTGGATGTTGCAGACGGCAGCTACCGATTTCGAGCCAAAGCTTCCGCTCCTGGTTATGCTTCCAGTGACTGGGTTGAGACTGGCGAGGATGTGATGGTGGCTCCATGATTTTGTGGTTTCTACGGAGGACTTTGCGTTGAGTCAGCCTGTGTGTGGTTGAATGAGCGTAGTTGAGAGTCGTTTTTGATTACAATTGATTTGCCCCAAGAACAGCCCTTGCCCTGTGACGAGACAGACCCTATGATGATACCAGAATAAAGGATCTCTTTTGTCGCGCAAGTTACTCGAAAAATATCGTCAGAGATATGCCGCTGAGTCGGGGGCTTGCCAGCCTGGCAACGGTGGGCTGCGCGTTGCGCTGTTGTATCCCAATACCTACAATCAGGCGATGGCCAACCTTGGTTTTCAATCGGTCTATCAGTTGTTCAATCGGCATCCTGACTGCAGCTGTGAACGATTTTTTTTGCCAGATCGTGAAGATATCGACGAACATCAAAAAAGTGCTTTGCCGCTGGTTTCTCTTGAAACCGGAACGCCGCTGGCTGAGTTCGATCTGATTGCCCTGTCCATTTCTTTTGAAAATGATTACCTCAACCTGCCGTTGATCTTCGATCTGGGCCAGGTTCCGCTTTTCGCTGCACAGCGTACGAAAGTGGAACCTTTGGTGTTGTTTGGAGGCGTCTGCGCATTTTTGAACCCGGAACCTCTGGCCGAGATTGTTGATATTGTCGCGGTTGGCGAAGCCGAACCGATTTTGCCCTCCTTGATTCCTGCCGTTAAAAAACAGCTTGAAGATCCCTCTTCAGGGCTTGATCTTTTAAAAGGCCTGCCGGGGATTTACCTGCCGGGGCAAACCGTGGTCGAACAGGATGAGACGGGGGAAATCACCCAGATTTCTGCTGCGCCAGTTTTGCGGTGCTATCTTGATGATCTTGACAGCTCGGCCAGTCGTTCATTTATTTTGAACGAAGAGGCTGAATTCGGGGACATGGCCCTGACTGAAGTGATGCGTGGCTGTTCACGGGGTTGTCGTTTTTGTGCTGCCGGATACATCTATCTGCCGCCGCGTGAACGCAGTCTGGACAATCTTCTTCAGCAGGTCGAGATTGGACTTTGTGATCGGCAACGAATTGGTCTGGTGGGAGCGGCGGTGGCGGATCATAGCGAGATCGCCAGGCTTCAGCAGGAGATTCTTGCCCGCGGAGGTGAGGTGTCGGTTTCCAGTTTGCGACTGGATGCCTTGACCAGGAAAGAGGCAGAGCAGCTTGAAGCTGCCGGGTTGCGTACTGTGGCGATTGCTCCTGAGGCGGGCAGTCAGCGCATGCGGGATCTGATTAACAAGAATCTTGACGAAGCACAGATTCTTGAAGCGGTTCAGCTTCTGGCCGATGCCGGGTTGCGTAATCTGAAGCTCTATCTGTTGATTGGTTTGCCTGGTGAGACCGATGCAGATGTCGAGGAGATTTTGCATCTGGCAGAAAAAGTTCGCCTGATCTGGCGTGAAGCCGGTCGTGAGCGGGGTTCACTGGGGACATTGACCTTGAGTGTGAATCCGTTTATTCCCAAGCCTTTTACTCCCTTTCAGTGGGTGGGGATGGAAGACGCGAAGGGCCTTAAAAAAAAGATTCGCAAATTGCAGTCAAGAATCGCACGGATGCCCAATACGTCGCTGATCAGCGAACCGATTCGGGCTTCGGTATTGCAAGCCCTGTTGGCTCGTGCTGATCGCCGTGTTGGCCATTTGCTGCCTGAAATTGCCGCAGGAGGAAACCTGGGGCAGATCTTGCGTCGCAACGGACTTGATCTCGATTTTCATGTGACTCGTGAGCGTGGCAAAGACGAGCTGTTCCCCTGGGAGGTGATTGATCAGGGTGTCAGCCGCAGTTATCTGCGGCAGGAATATAAAAAAGGATTGGTGGCTCAGGCGACACCGCGTTGTTCCGCTGCGTGTCGTCGTTGCGGTATCTGCTGAAGCAGCTGTTTGGTTGATGTCGTGGACCAAATAAAGGGTCTCTGGCGTGATTTTAGCCGGGTGATTTACGAATGATTGACATTAGTATATGTTTGTTTGAATAAAATAAAAAAATGCGCTAGAATAACGGCGTTTGTTTAATTCTTTTCCCATTTCCCGCAGGAGGAGATTCATGGACAGAAGAGGGTTTATCAAGAAGGCTGGCGTTGGAGCCATTGCCGCAGGAACCGTTATTGCGAGTGCTCCGGCAGTTCACGCCTCGAAGAAAATTCGTTGGAAAATGGTCACAACCTGGCCGAAAAACTTTCCTGGCCTGGGTACCGGTGCCAATAATTTAGCGAAGTACATTACGCAAATGTCCGGTGGCCGACTCACAGTTAAAGTGTATGGTGCCGGCGAGCTGGTTCCTGCTTTTGAATCATTTGATGCTGTTTCTCGCGGAACGGCCCAAATGGGGCATGGCGCGGCTTACTACTGGAAAGGCAAGTCTGAAGCAACCCAGTTTTTTGCTGCCGTTCCTTTTGGTTTGAATGCTCAGGAAATGGGTGGTTGGATCAATCATGGTGGGGGTCAGCAGCTTTGGGATGAGCTTTACGGTCAGTTTGGTCTCAAGGCCTTTGCCGCTGGTAATACCGGTGTGCAGATGGGTGGCTGGTTCAATAAAGAGATCAACTCTATCAGCGATTACAAGGGCCTGAAGATGCGCATGCCTGGACTGGGCGGCGAAGTTATCAAGCGTGCTGGTGCGACACCGGTGTCTCTGCCTGGTGGCGAGATCTTTACCTCCCTGCAATCGGGTGCGATTGATGCGACTGAGTGGGTTGGTCCTTACAACGATCTGGCATTCGGTTTCTATAAGGCTGCCAAGTACTATTACTGGCCAGGCTGGCACGAGCCTGGCACTGTTCTGGAGTGCTTTGTTAACAAAAAAGCTTATGAAGCACTGCCTTCTGATCTGAAAGCCATTGTTGAGCATGCCATGCAGGCCGCTTATCTGGATATGCTGTCCGAATTTACCGCCAAAAACAACTCGGCACTTGTTCAGCTGGTTAACAAGCATGGTGTTAAACTGAAGCGCTTCTCTGATGACGTTCTGAAGAAGATGGGCCAATTGAGCCAGGAGGTCGTTGCCGAAGTCGCGGCCAAGGATCCTATGTCGGCCAAGGTCTACAAGTCCTTCAACGAGTATCGCAAGCAATCGCTTAACTGGAGTCGAATTGGAGAGGCTGGCTACAGTCTGGCACGTAGTTTGACTTTTAAATGATCAGCCAGGTGATTTTCTGATTACCTGCTCACTTGAGTAGTAACAAAGGGACATGGAAGGCTCATGTCCCTTTGTTGCTCTCTCATTTTTAAAGCAGCGCCGAACGGCTCTGTTTGTCAGTTGAAGGATGTTTTTATGCTGCGTAAAACTGCGGATTCAATTGATGCTGTCAATGACTGGATCGGGAACAAGGTTGCCTGGTTATCATTGGCGATGGCAGTGGTCATGTTTTTAACCGTCATTCTGAGGTATGTTTTTGATTCGGGCTGGATCTGGATGCAGGAATCGGTCATTTTTATGCACGGAACACTCTTCATGGTGGCCGCAGGCTTTTCGCTCAGGCATGAGCAACATGTCAGGATTGACGTCATTTATGATCATATTTCCGCACGTAAAAAAGCGATGGTAAACCTGTTTGGAACCCTGTTCCTGCTTTTTCCAACCTGCTTTGTCATTTTTTATTTTGCTTTTCCGTATGTCCAGAATTCCTGGGCAGTTTCGGAGGGGTCGATGGAAGCAGGTGGTTTACCGGGAGTTTTTCTTCTTAAAACCATCATCCTGGTCTTTCCTGTCCTGTTGGGTTTGCAAGGGGTCGCCAAAGCATTGCGGGCCATTCTTGTCCTGACCGGTTCAGACCAATCTCGAACCCCGACCTAGACTGAATTCTTATGCCATACGAAATTTATCCCCTGTTAATGTTCGGAGTTGCTGTTGTCATCTTGCTGCTCGGGTATCCGGTTGCCTTCAGTTTATCCGGTTCCGCGATAGCCTTTGCCATGCTTGGCGTGTACACGGGAGTGTTTGACCTGCCTTTTTTGGGGGCCTTTCCCGAACGTATTTTCGGGATCATGCGCAACCAGACCCTGATTGCCATCCCTCTGTTTGTCTTTATGGGGGTCATGCTGGAACGGGCGAGAATATCTGAAGAGCTTCTCGATACCATGGGGATGCTGTTCGGAAAAATGCGTGGCGGTCTGGGCATTTCGGTCTGTCTCGTTGGGGCTTTGTTGGCAGCATCTACAGGGATTGTCGGGGCAACGGTTGTTACCATGGGCCTGATCTCCCTGCCAGCGATGCTGAAATACAAATATTCACCGTCATTGGCCGCCGGAATCGTGACCGCCTCAGGGACCTTGGGGCAGATCATTCCCCCCAGTATTATTCTGATTATTCTTGGCGATGTCATCAGTTCGGCTCATCAGCAAGCGCAGTTGGCCATGGGCAATTTTTCACCGACGTCAGTTTCTGTTGGTGATCTGTTTGTTGGTGCGATCTTTCCGGGTCTGATTCTGGTAGGGCTCTACATTACCTACATCATTGGCATCGCAATTTTTAAACCCGAGATGGCCCCGGCGATTCCACCGGAACGTTTGAAAGAGCTGGCTATTGATGGTGTCTGGATCAAGGTTTTCAAGGTGTTGCTGCCCCCGCTGATTTTGATTATTGGTGTTCTGGGCTCGATTCTGGCCGGACTTGCCACCCCGACTGAAGCTGCTTCGGTTGGTTGTATCGGCGGGATTATACTTACGGCATTGAAGGGGCAATTGAACCTGAAGATCCTCAAAGAAGTGGTTCTCACCACCACGCATGTCAACTGCATGGTGTTTACCATTCTTTTGGGAGCAAGTCTGTTTTCTCTGGTCTTTCGTGGTTTTGATGGCGATGGGGTTATCCATGAGATATTGACCAACCTGCCAGGAGGGATGGTCGGGGCGTTCATGTCCGTCATGCTGTTGATGTTTGTGATGGGATTTTTCCTCGACTTTTTCGAAATCACCTTTGTTGTGGTCCCGATTGTCGGTCCGGTTTTGCTGCAGATGGGGATGGACCCGATCTGGTTGGGCGTGATGATCGCGTTGAATCTGCAAACCTCTTTCCTGACGCCTCCCTTTGGTTTTGCCCTCTTTTATTTACGCGGTGTTGCGCCGCCCGAGGTGTCAACCATGCAGATTTACAAGGGAGCTATCCCTTTTATCGGTCTGCAATTGATTATGCTGGTCATTTTGTGGTTCTGGCCGGAATTGGCAACCTGGTTGCCGGGGGTTGTTTACGGAAAATAAAGCTCTGAGTTTAGCTATCCCATAGAGATGAATCGGGTTGCCTGCAACAAAGATGGGTACGGAGGGGGGGGCGAATCTGCCGATTCAACTTTGTTTCAATTTCGGTTCATTCCGTCATTTGTTGTTTGGCCAGCTGAAACATTCCCATACCTGCAATGACCATCAGAATACCGACCAGGTGAAAGGGTTGTAATTGCTCACCTAAAAACAGAATCGCCATCCCGGAAGCAAAGACCGGAATCAGGTTGATAAAGAGACCTGCGCGGTTGGCACCGATAATTTCAATTCCGCGGTTCCAGCACAGATAGGCAGCAATTGACGGAAAAAGAGCGACATAAAGGATGGCTCCCAGCACGTTTGTTGTTGCAGCTGGTGGTCCTTTAATCTGTAACTCCATGACAAAGGGCAGAATCAGCAGAAAACTGCCGAGTGCAATTGTGAGGGTCAGAAAGCTCAAAAGGTGAATCCGGGGTCGGCGTGGCAAAAGTACCGAATAGAGTGCGTAGCAGAAAACGGCAACCAGCATCCAGAGATCTCCCGAAACAAGATTGAGGCTGGTGATAGCGGCCAGTTTTCCTCGCAGCACAATCCAGGTGGCTCCCAACAGACAGAGCAGGACACCGACTCCTTGCTGGAGGCCGATCTTCTCGCGATTGAGAATGAAACTGCAAAGGACGATAGCGGCTGGCATGATGGTCTGCATCAGGGCACAATTGAGGGCCGTGGTTGTCTGGGTCGCGGTGTAGAGCAGGCTGTTGAAGATCGCAATGCCAAACAGTGAACAGAGCCAGATGATGGTCCAGTGGCCTTTGAGAAGGTACCAGTCGCGATACAGCTGGCGCCAGGTGAAGGGTGCCAGAAAGAGCAGGGCCGTTGCCCAGCGCAGAAAAGATAACGACAGCGGCGGGATCTGACTGGCCAGTCCACGGGCAAGAACAACATTTCCGGCCCAGAATAATGGGGGCAAAATCAGCAGCAGATAAGGGCCGGCGCCAATTTTTACTGAGCTGTTTACAGGGTGTTTTCTTTTCACAGGCCGATTCCGATCGTTGCTGGCAGAAGTTGTCCGATCTTAGCAGTCGCCACCCTGCTGTGCCAACAGGGATTTGCTCCTTGCGGGCTTGCACATCTGCTGTGTTGTGTTCCAATTGAGACCAATCCCATTTATTCTCTGCCTGCTTCGCAGGCTGTTCCTGTCCTGCTCAAGGAGGCCTGATGGTTCATCATCGACCGATTGCCGAGCGTATTGACTGGTTACTGGATCTGGCTCAGCGACATACGACAGAGTTTCGCAGTCCTGCGGCTTGTCTGACGCGTGAGCGTTATCTGGCCAACCATCCAACAGCAATTGTTGTGCTTAAGTGTATGGATGGGCGGATCAATATGCCGGTGGTAACCGGTGCCCCTCCCGGGATTATTCAGCCCTTTCGTAATCTTGGTGGAATGTTCGATCTGGGTTGGCCACACCTTGGTGAGGTGATGGCCAATCATGTACAACGGATGGTTCGTTCCGGGCGTCAGGTTCTGATATTCATTACCTATCATTTTTCCAAAGGGAGTGTTCAGCGCGGCTGCGCCGGTTTTGACTACAACACCGCGGCGGCAGTCAATCATACCCGCCATATCAAGCAGCAGATGGAAAAGATCTTCGGTTCGGATCATACCACGGTTTATCCGTTAATCTGCGGGTTCGAGACTGACGAAGATGCCTTGCTGATACATGGTGTCAAGGATGAAATACTCGATCTTGCCGGGATAACCTCTACCGAAGTTCCTCTACTCGACCAGCGTCTGGCAAGTTTGTTCCCTGATATGTCTGATCAGATGAGGGCTGATCTGCGAACACTTTTGGAGGGGAACCTGGAGTGGATTTCTCAGGTCCGTGCCAGTGACCGTCCTGTCGAGATTGAGCATCGTGAATGGATGATCTGTCTTGGCCGGGGATTTGATTTTTTGCATACTCCCAATCTGGCTTTGATTATCGGACCCTACAGTCCCAACCTGGCTGATCCGATCCGTAAAGCTGCCGGGATCATTGCTGCCAATATGGAGGCGGGAAAGATTCCGGATGATGGTTTTTTACTTTTCACCTCAGCCCCTTATGAAGAGGTCGGTGTCGATCAGGCACGGGCAGCCCTTAAATCACAATTTCTCGCCCGGTTGGCTGCTGAGGTTATCAGGACGGATTTTCCGGTCCTGGCTGAAAGAATGCACATCAAAACAGCAGTTCTTTCCTGGCGATCCCGCGCGTTGAAGATACTGGCAGAAGAATAGTGGGGTTACGGGATGCTGCAGATGGTCATTTGGGGTTGAATCGAAGTTCTTCCTGTGCTAAAAGTGCGTGTTTCGCTACCGAAAAGGTCGGTAACGAAGATTTTTCCTTGCTCCGGGCAGGACCCGGGGCTGCGACCCGAGAGGAGAAGCACATGCGTAAGTACGAAAGTCTGTACATTATCCATCCTGAAGTGGTTGGCGATGACCTGACCGCTATGGTGGAGAGATTTCAGTCGGTTCTGACCGATCAGAAAGCTGAAATTCTCAAGCTCGACAACTGGGGAACCCGTAAGCTGGCGTATCCGATCAAGAAGCAGGAAAAGGGCTGCTATGTGCAGACCATTTTTGCCGCTGATGCAACAGTGATTGCCGAGTACGAGCGGCGGCTGCGTCTTGAAGAAAACGTTCTGCGTTTTTTGACTGTTCGCTTCGAAGGAGAATTGGTTGAGGCCTCCGAAGAAGAGACTGCAGGCGAAGAGGTTGCTGAGACGACCCCTGAGACTGCCAGTGAAGAGTCCGAGTCCACTGAATCCGCAGAATAATTGCTACTGCTTACAAGGAGAACCCTGTTATGGCTACACAATCTTCAAGTCGTCCCTCAGCTCCCGCTCCGCGTCGTCGTTTTGGACGTCGCAAGATCTGTCGTTTCTGTGCCGACAAGAGCCTGGTGATCGATTATAAAGACATTGAAAATTTGAAATACTATCTTTCCGAGCGTGGCAAGATTGTTCCACGGCGTATTTCCGGAACCTGTGCGGCTCATCAACGGCGTCTGGCCGAAGCGATTAAAAACGCTCGTCAGGTAGCCCTGATTCCCTACACGGCATCTCACTCGGTGCGTTGATTCGTTTTAACGCAAAGGGGAACACCCCATGAAAGGGGAAGCGGTCGTTTACAGTCTTGCAGGGGCCGGGCTGACTCTGTTCTTTTTTTTGAGTTCGCACTGGCTTGGACCCGTTGGTGCTTTTACCAATATGCTGGCAGCTTTTCCGGTTTGCTACCTGGTGATGCGTTTTGGTCTGCTGGCAGGGATCGTTTCTGTTCTGCTGGCAACCGGGGCACTCTGGCAACTGGCAGGAGGGGCGGCATTGGTCAGTTATGGCGGCCTTTTTGTTGTGCCGTCGCTGTTTCTGCCAAGCTTGTTGAAGCGTGGTCTGGCCTGGGACCGTACCTTGCTGATCAGTGGTGTTCTGACCTTGCTTCTGGCGGGCAGCTTGCTGCTGGTGTATGTCCAGATCAGTGGTCAGACATTGGGGACCCTGCTTGAACAATACCTGAGCGCCGAGGTTGACACGGCGATGCAGGCATATCGTGAGGCCGGGTTCAGTGAGTCGCAGCTGGCGACCCTGGGCGAAGTTGCTACCCGGATAGTAGAGTTTATCCGCAGCACCTTTGTTGGCCTTTATGCTGCGGGTGTGCTGATTGTCCATCTGGTTACGTTGCTTTTTTTGCAGTGGTTCAAGAGGGCCTACTATCGGATTGCAGGAATCGCATTTGTGCAGTGGCGTTTGCCGGCGCTTCTGATCTGGTTACTGATTGTTGCTGGATTCTCTCTGTTGGCTCCCTGGGGGATGCTGGCATTGACCGGTCGAAATATACTGGCAGTTTTACTGCCGCTCTATTTTGTTCAGGGGCTTGCGGTTCTCAGTTGTATCTTGCAACGAAAAAATTGGCCACCTGTGACAAAGGGCCTGATTTACTTGCTGGTTTTTGTGCTTAATCCACTGCCTCTGGTAGTGACCGGAGTTGGAGTTTTTGACCTGTGGGTCGATTTCCGACGACCGCGTAAAAAAGATTTATAACCGATTTATCGTATGGAGGAATCGTCATGGATATCATTTTAAAAGAAAATGTTGATGGTCTTGGGATCATTGGCGAACAGGTTTCGGTAAAACCCGGCTACGCCCGGAATTATCTGGTGCCCAAGGGGTTGGCCATTGTTGCCGACCGTGCTTCCGTTAAAGAGCTTGAGCATCAGAAACGTCAGTTGGCGCGCAAACTCGAAAAAGCAACCAAGGATGCCGAAGCGATCAAGGCCCGGATTGAAAAGGTTGCCTGTGAATTTACCCAGCGTGCCGGAGAGGAGGGCAAGCTCTTTGGTTCAGTCACTTCGATGGACATCGAGACCAAGCTGACTGACGCCGGAATTGAAATTGATCGAAAGAAGATCCAGCTGTCTGAAGCGATCAAGACCCTTGGTGAGCATCAGGTTGAAGTCAAACTTGATGCCGGGGTTGTTGCCCAGATCAAGGTTGTCGTCAAGCCTCTGGAAGAGCAGGAAGCCTGAACCTCAGACTTTCTGACTGCGGATAACGACAAGAAGGCGGCAGATCTGGATAGATCTGCCGCCTTTTTTATCCCTTTAGTAGTTCCTCTCTTTTTGCTATGCTCACAGGCCTATGGATACTGTTGCACACTTAACTGAAGAGACCGCCGGGCATCGTTTGCCACCCCAGAACCTTGAAGCCGAAATGTCGGTTCTGGGTGGGGTGTTGCTCGAAAACGAGGCTCTTAACCGGGCGCTTGAACATCTGGTCGCCGAGGATTTTTACCGTCGTGGCCATCAATTGATTTTTGCGGCGATGATTGCCCTGTCAGAGCGGAACGAACCCGCAGACCTGGTAACCTTGACTGCCCAACTCAAATCACAGAAGGCGCTTGACGAAGCGGGTGGCAGTGGTTATCTGGCGACACTGGTTGACTATGTACCGACCGCAGCCAACATTCAGTACTACTGCAAACTGGTCAAGGAAAAATCAATTGCTCGACGCCTGATTCATGTCTCAACCGAAATTGCCACCAGTGGTTATGAGGGTGGCGATATGGAAGAAATTCTCGATCATGCTGAAAAGTCGATTTTCGAGATTGCCGAGAACCGTACCCGGCCTTCCTACTTTCCTGTCCGCGATATTCTGAAAGATACATTTCGTAATATCGAGCAACTCTATGAGCGCAAGGAGTTGGTAACCGGTGTCCCCAGTGGTTATACCGAACTGGACAAAATGACGGCTGGTTTGCAGCCGGGCGACCTGATCATCATTGCCGGGCGACCCTCTATGGGTAAGACAGCTTTTGCCCTGAACCTGGTGGAGTACGCGACGGCCCATTCAGAAAAAAAGGTTCCGGCGGTTGTCTTTTCGCTCGAGATGAGTAAAGAGCAATTGGTGCAGCGGCTCCTTTGCTCTGTAGCACGGGTTGATGCCGGACGTTTGCGGACAGGAAATCTGGGCGAATCAGACTGGCCAAAACTGACGATGGCCGCCGGGCAGCTGAGTGAAACTCAGGTCTTTATTGATGATACTCCCGCAATTTCGGTTCTGGAATTGCGTTCCAAAGCTCGTCGTCTGAAGGCCGAACATGGTCTTGGCCTGATCGTGGTCGATTACCTGCAACTGATGCGTGGCAGCAGCACCGAGAACCGCCAACAGGAAATCTCGGAAATTTCCCGTTCGCTCAAGGCTCTGGCCAAAGAGCTGAGCTTGCCGGTTGTTGCGCTGTCCCAGTTGAACCGTTCTCTTGAAAGTCGTACAGACAAGCGTCCGATGATGGCCGATTTACGTGAATCGGGAGCTATCGAGCAGGATGCCGACGTGATCATGTTTGTCTATCGCGATGCAGTCTACTGTGATGATTGCAAGAGTCGTGAAAAAACCTGCGAGAAAGGCCATGATAAAGATGCCGAAGTTATTATCGGCAAGCAACGGAATGGCCCGATCGGAACTGTCCACCTGACCTTCCGGGGTGAATTTACCCGTTTCGAAAACCAATCCAAACGTGAAGACGGAGGCTACTGAAGTGAGAAGAGGGTTTCTTGCTTTCACTGGTCGTTCTGCGTCTGCGATTCTGAGGTCATTGTGAGTCGGGAAAAACCTGTAAAACTGACTGATTATCTGGCCTGGCTGCCACTGATGGGACTTAACCTCTTGGCGCGCTTGTTGCCTTTGACCTTTTGGTGCCAGCTTGGGCGGGGGTTCGGCGGTCTGGTCTATGCCCTGGGAGCCCCCCTTAAGCGGGTTGCCCTGATTAACCTGCGGTTTGCCTACGGCGATGAACTGGATAGCAGGCAGCGCCAAGTCTTGTTGCGCCGCAACTTTTCTCACTATGGGGTTGGCAGTTTCGAGTGGATTCGCATGTTTCGGATGAATGAGCGGCGCCAGCAGCAGATCTGTTCCCAGGTCAGGATCGAGGGGCAGGAGCATCTGGATGCCGCCCGGCGTGACAAAAAGAAAGTTATTCTTTTGAGCGGCCATTTCGGGTTCTGGGAATATGCAACAATCAAGTATGCACAGGAAATAAATCCCCTCTCTTTTATTGTGCGCCGGATCGATAATCCGCTGGTAGAAAAGGAGCGTTGTTTCTACCATGAACGTTTTGGGGCCCGGATTCTGTACAAGGAAAATGGTCTGCGTGAGGCGATACGCGGGTTAAACAAGGGGGAAGATCTGCTGCTGCTTGCCGATCGCAAAGCGCATCTGCATGAAGGAATTCCGGCCCGTTTTTTTGGTCACAAAACGTCGACCCTGGCGATTGCTGTCAGCCTGGCACAAAAATATGATGCGGCACTGGTGCCGATGTTTACCTTACGTGGCGAACGCTGTGGTGAACACAGGCTGGTTTTCAAGCCCGCGCTTGATGTCGCCGGACTCTCTCTGGAGAAAGCCGTTCAGGTTCAGAATGACTGTCTCGAAGAGGCGATCAGACAACACCCGGAACTCTGGCTCTGGTTGCACCGCAAGTGGAAATGCTACCACAAGGAAATCTACAAAAAGTAAGAGTCTGTGCGGTTTTGTCGCCCCGACAAAATTCTGATCCAGAGTTAAATTAGAAAACACAACCTTTCCTTTCTGGCTTGATATACTCCATCCTGAAGATTCACACAGTGTTCTGACTAGGGATGGTGGCGATGGCAAAAATCGATAAATTATTTCAGATTCTTCAGCAACAAGGCGGGTCTGACCTGCACCTTTCTCCGGGAAATCCTCCTTTGCTTCGGGTGTCGGGGCAGCTCAAGCCGGCAATGAATCAGGTTCTCAGTAGTGAGCAATACCGGATGCTGCTCTATGAGATCATGAGCGAAGCCCAGCGCGACGTGTTTGAACAACGGCATGATCTTGACTTTGCTTACGAGGTGCCAGCCTTAAATGCCAGATTTCGGGCTAATATCTTTATGGGACGCCTGGGGGTCAGCGCGGTTTTCAGAATTATTCCTGCAGAGATTTTGAGTGTTGATCAACTGGGTCTTCCCCAGACTGTGCTTGATTTCACCGAGTACAAAAAGGGCCTGATTCTGGTGACGGGACCGACCGGGAGTGGAAAGTCAACCACTCTGGCGGCAATGATTGATCATATCAACCGACATCGCAATGAACATATTCTGACCGTTGAAGATCCGGTTGAATTTGTTCACAAAAGTCGCAAAAGCCTGGTGAACCAACGGGAGGTTGGGGTTCATACTCACAGTTTTGCTTCGGCTCTCAAGGCTGCGTTGCGTGAAGATCCGGATATTATTCTGGTGGGAGAAATGCGTGACCTGGAAACGATTGAACTGGCCATTACTGCTGCGGAAACCGGTCACCTGGTTTTTGGTACTCTCCATACCAGCAGTGCCGCAAAAACGGTTGATCGACTCGTTAATGTGTTTCCAACCACCCAGCAGGAGCAGATTCGCACCATGCTGGCGGAATCTCTGCGCGGGGTGGTTGCCCAGCAGTTGTTGCGAACTCTGGATGGTAAACGGTGCGCTGCGCTGGAAATCCTGAAGGTCAATGCTGCAGCAGCAAATCTGATCCGCGAAGGAAAGACCTTCCAGATTCCATCAATCATTCAGACCGGGCGTAAAGATGGGATGCAGTTGATGGATCAGGCGATTCAGGAACTGCTCACGGCCAAACGAATCGATGTCGAAGAGGCCTGCCGATTTGCCCAGAACAAAGGGCAGTTTGCAACTCAGGCACAACAGGGGAGCTGAAATGGAAGATCGTCGTGTCAGTGTCGAAACCCGTCAGGTTGAACTGGTGCTTGTTAACGGTGACAGAATCAGTGGTGAGTTTTTTCTTCAGTTGCAGGGGATGCATCTGACCGGCCCCCAACGGGTCGGCGAAGTTTTAAATGCTGAAGAAAGTTTTTTGCCGCTACGGATTGCAGACTCTGTCAGACTGATCAATCTGGATCAGATCGTTGCTGTTTATACCGCAGCCGAGGGAGAATTTGATCCTTTGCTGACTTTGGGAGAAGAACATCAGATTCAGGTGACACCCGTTGTTGGTGAATCACTGCAGGTGAAGATTCACGTCAATCTGCCCAGTGGACGAAATCGGGCCAAGGATTTTTTAAACCAGCCAAAGCGATTTCTCCTCTTTCTTCATCATGACCAGGTTGTTTATCTGGCCCGAAACAAGATTTTGCAGGTCGAAGACTGATGGCTCCGGGGCTGATTCTGCTCTGCCTCTATTTCAGCTCTTTGTGTTCTGTCCTCTTTCAGTCACCCCGTTTTACGCTGATTTCCAGGGTTTTGATTTTTTTACGCAGGGTATTGCGATTGATCCCGAGAATTTCTGCAGTGCGGACCTGATTGCAACGAGTTTGTTGCAGAATGATATTGATCAGTGGTCGCTCTACCTGATGAAGAACCATCTCGTAAAGATTGTCGAGTTCCTGCAGGTTCATCTGGGCCAGGCTGTTTTGCAGTTTGCGCGCGACCAGTGCTTCGAGAGAATCTTCTGCACTTTCCAGTTCGTCCGGTCCTCCCAAACCCGGAAAATCAGTAGGTAGAAGGACCTGGTTGGGGGTCAGCAGGCTGGCTCGTTTGATCAGATTTTCAAGTTCTCTGACATTGCCTGGCCAATTGTGCTGTCTGAGGAGTTCGAGAGCCTCTTTACTGAGTTCACTGACGTTGACGCCCATGTCCTGTTGGGCACGATGCAGGAAAAACTCTGCCAGATCACCAATATCCTCTTTACGCTCACGCAGGGGGGGCAGGTTGATGGGGACAACGTTGAGGCGGTAAAAAAGATCTTCACGGAAGGTCTTGTCACGGACCATTTCGGCCAGATCCTGGTTGCTGGCGGCAACAATTCTGACATCGACCGGAATCGTGCTGCTTCCTCCTGTTCGGGTAACTTCTTTTTCCTGGAGAACCCGGAGGAGTTTGGCCTGCAATTCGAGCGGCATATCGCCGATTTCATCGAGGAAGAGGGTTCCGCCATCGGCCTGTTCGAATTTACCGTTTTTGCGTTCGGTCGCCCCGGTGAAGGCTCCTTTTTCATGTCCGAAAAGTTCACTTTCCAGCAATTCACGCGGGATCGCGGCACAGTTCAGGGCGAGAAAGGGTTTGCCCAGTCGTGGGCTGTTGTAGTGGACCGCTCGGGCGATCAGTTCCTTGCCGGTTCCGCTCTCACCGGTTATCAGCACGGTGACATCTGAGGCAGCCACGCGCCCGAGTATCTTGTAAACTTCCTGCATGGCCTGACTGCCACCGATTATGGTGCGACCGAAGCGGTATTGATCCTGGATTTCCTCACGCAACTGGCCGATCTGGTCCGAAACTGCCGCTGCTTTTTGAGCTTTAAGAATAATGGCGTCGAGGGCATCGAGATCAAAAGGTTTGGTCAGGTAATCGTAGGCCCCGTTTTTCATGGCAGCAACGGCATTTTCCATCGTGGCTTCGGCAGTCATGACCACCACCAGCGTCTGGGGGCTTTCTTCCTGCAAGGTTTGCAGAAGATCCAACCCCTGGATCCCGGGCATTTTTATATCCAGCACAGCAAGGTCATAATGATTGGTGCGTGACAATTGGCGGGCCTGCAGACCATCCTCGGCGAGGTCGACCTGGAATCCCTGCTTTTGCAGGGCTTTTGACAGGACCCAGCGAATACTTTCTTCGTCATCAGCAACAAGGATACGGCGAATCGACATCTTTTATATTCCCTTCGTCAGGAAGAGTGGCACGTTGAATTATCAGCTTCTGTGCAGGGGCAGTGAAACGGTAAAGGCACATCCACCCTCTTTGCAATCTTTGACGCTGAGTAACCCGCGATGATCATTGACAATCTTCTGGCAGGTGGCCAGTCCCAGACCGGTACCTCCCATTTTGGTTGTATAGAACGGTGTGAATATGCGCTCACGTTGTTCTGGCGGAATCCCGGGTCCATTATCCTGAATGACGATTTGTACCAGCTGAACAGCTCGTTCGCCTGAGGTGCTCAGGTGGTAGTTGGAATCGATTCTGGTTGTGACCCGAACCTCTCCATCCTGGGCGACCGCTTCGCCGGAGTTTTTGATCAGGTTCAGAAAAAGTTGCGTCAGCTGATTCCGGTTGCCCCGAATTGCCGGAATGCTCGGGTCAAGATTCAGGGTGAAATTGACCCCTTTTTCGGTGAAAGCCTGACGTTGCAGCAGAATGATCTCATTGATAATCTGCCCGATATTGACTTCGATGTTGTCCGTTTGTTGTGGACGTGACAGGTCGAGGAGCTCCTCGATAATCCGGTTGACTCTTTCAACTTCACGAATCATGACCTGGGGATATTCGATCAAGGGACTTTCGGTTTCAAGTTCACGTTTGAGCAGTTGTGCCGCTCCCTTGATCCCGCCAAGAGGGTTTTTGATTTCATGGGCCAGTCCTGCAGCCATTGTCCCGACCATCGAAAGTCGGTCAGCCCGGCGGATGGCGTCTTCAAGAGTGCGGATCTGAGTCAGGTCTCGAATGATTAAAACGGCTCCCTGCTGTTCTCCATCATGGGTGTACAAGGGTGAAACAGTGACGCTGACCGGCAAGGTTTTTCGTGCCCGGCGGAGCTCAACAGTTTCATGATCCGAGATTGAGCGTCCGGATGTCAGGGCTTTTTCGACCAGCTGGCAAAGGATTTTCTGGTGGGAAAAACACTCGCTGAAAATCCGTCCCAGACACTGTTTCTCGCTCATCCCGGTCATATTTTGTGCTGCCGGATTGAAGAGGCTGATGCATCCTTGGGGATCAAGGGCGATCACCGCTTCGCCGACATTTTCGACGACCATGGCGTAGAGCTGAGGTTGCGAGATTTTCGTCACGCTGTCTGTCCTCTGTTCAGCACTCTGTCAGTGCGGAACTGCTGGTTTCTGCCTGGGCCAGGAACTGTTCACAGTGCTGAAGCAGGCTGTTCCAATCTGTCATCTGCTGCAATTGGCTGCGAAAGTGACTGGCGCCGGGCAGTCCACGAACATACCAACTGATGTGTTTGCGCATTTCCAGTACCGCTTTATGTTCGCCAAACTGTTCGCAATGCCAGGCCAGATGCTGGCGGGCGGTCTGCCAACGTTCAGCAGGGTCTGGCATTACGGGTGTTTCACCTTGCAGCAGGGCCATGGCCTGACGAAAGATCCACGGGTTTCCGTAGCTGCCTCGAGCAATCATGATGGCGTCACAACCGGTTGTTTTCAGCATCTTGACAACATCTTCAGCATGAAAGAGATCGCCACTGCCAATGACCGGAATGTCAAGCTGCGCTTTCAGCTCTGCAATCTGTTGCCAGTCGGCTTTGCCACCAAATCCCTGGCTGCGGCTGCGGGGGTGAAGACAGATGGCGTCAATGCCTGCGTCCTGAGCAATCTGACCGACTTCCAGGTGATTGGCAGAGGACTGATCCCAACCCGAACGAATTTTGATAGTCAGTGGTCCGGAAAAAACCTTGCGGACCGCCTTGATGATCTCGCCAATCCGGATCGGATCCCTGAGCAGGGCGCTTCCGGCTCCGCTGCGGACCACTTTTTTAACCGGACAGCCCATATTGATATCAAGCAGTTT
>JAJRWH010000124.1 GCA_024276935.1 Deltaproteobacteria bacterium | reverse complement strand
GCATCACCTGAGGAGAATCCTGACTGTCAATCGGCTGATAGAGATCGACCTTCAGGGGAGGGAGACTCCGAATCAACTCAAGACTGGCTGGAGCTAAACCACGTGATGCGGCCAGGTCAAGTTGACCATGTTGCAGGGTCAGCAGACAGCTGCCATCGACATCCATCATATTGTGAATTTGGAACAGAACTTCTTCGGCAAAGTCCAGTTCATTGGCGGCCTGATTGATCCGTGAACTGACGGCATAAAGCAGCATCAGCTCATGCTCAGTCTGACTATGCCTTTCACGGTTCCAGACCAGAGCTTCCCAGACTCGCTGACCAGAGTCAGCAACTTTCCGACAAAAAAGATCAATCGGCACGGGACGTTGCCCCGGATACTGCATCAACAGCTGATTGGTACTACAGGACTGCTCGGAAATTAAACGTGAAAAAAAGGTCCCTGCGGCACCCTGCGCATCGGGGGAAATCAGTGAAATAAAGGACCGATCTGTTAAAACCGTATAATCAGTAGAATCTGATGACGAACCGACCATCTGAACACCGGTAATACAGAAATCGGCATCAAGGTCAAAAACAACAGGTCCCGTACGACTGGCTGTAGCTATAGAAGCTGGAACCACGTTAGCTCCTGAGACAATGAAAGAAAGTAACCCGGAGAAAATCGTCCCCGGTCAACATCTGACAGGTCTTGTCTTCATTAAACAGAGTGGGCAAAAGTCTAGCAAAAAAAGCAGGCATGTCCACTAACAGGCCTGCTTTCGTTTCTTCAGCAGAATCATAGAGGCTGATCTTTATTGAAAAAGGGTGACGTACCTGCCGCCCCGGTACGATCAGTCCTCTTGATCTTGTGCTTGATCTTTCTCTGTCTTCCGCACGGGAAGCTCACAGGAATCGGACATTCATGTCTGCACCCCCATACGAGGCAGAATCCAGCGATTCAACACAATCCAGCCAACGACAATACCAACAAACCAGAGTAGATCCATATGTCATTCTCCTTTTAACTCAGGATAATGCATCTGCCCTTTTCGGGCAATCCAATCATCAGAATAATAATATCTGTTCGGTCTGGAGCCATCTGGCTACTCTGTTGTCAGTTCCACCCTTTTTCGCCGCGGTGGAGAAGACTGGGCAACGATGTCTTTCTGCACCTGTTTTGGATGTGGAAAAATTCGGTTCAGGTGCCCGGTCAACATTTCTTCAAAAGCAGAGGTCTGGTCGCCGCGATAAACCAGTGACGAAGCAATTTCACTCGCCAGAATGGCATACTGATATTTTTGTGGCAGATTTTTCAGCCGCAAGCGAAACTTGGGATTATTCCGTAGCAGCCCCGGCAGATGGCTGAGCATCGCCTTGCGATAAAGCGGTTTCTGACAAAGTTCGGGAGCCCTTTGAAAATAACTGTAAAGTCTTGCGTAATGGGCATTGATTTCGGCACTGATTGCTTCTGAAACTTCTGTGTACAGCCGATTGTTTCCCGGCTGTTTGAACCGGCGAAAGATGAGTCGGGCCTCGTCCTCTGCCCGTTTTTCCAGAATCTCGAGAACATCGGCAACATACTGATCTTTATGGAACAGAAATTCTTTTTCGCTCAACAAAAGATTGGCGATAATTTCATAGGACGAAGAGATAACCCCGCACTTGTTGGCGGAGGCGTCACGCATAATGATGATGCCTTTTTGTTGCAGACAGGTACGTGCTTCAGGGGTCAGAAAGGAGTTTGCTCCTTCGATAATCGCTTTTGAACTCGGCTGGCCGTTCTGATCGAAAAAACGTTGCCAGTTCTCGCGGTTGATCGTTTCTGGCCTGCCTCCGGCAGGAATAAACAGATCGCTGCTCACCGAAAAGATCAGATTTCCATACTCACGATGAAATTCATCCAGAGAGATCCACTGCTCCTCAAGTCCGGTTTCAGTCCGCAGAACCTTGCGGAACAGCTGACGGAGCCCCTCCTGACGACAGTCTTTGCGATACAGGATAAATCCACCCGGTTGAAGTTTGTTCGGTTCAAAACTGTCCAGGTCCTGCTGCAACAGAATCCGGCGCAATTCATCATGGTTGGCGCCAGCGGGATCAACCAATGCGCCGGTCCCATCAATAATCAGATTGATTTTTACCAGAGGGCAACGCTCAAGCAGGATCCGCATGGCATTCCCTGCCACGTCACCGTTGGGCCCCCCGGTGAATTTCACCGAGAAGGGATCTCGGTGGATATCAATCCCCAGCTCCTGCATGGTGATCTCGGCAAATTTCACCACTCCGGTCGAGGTCACACCATATTCTTTGTGGTTGATACCAACCCGCTTGCTGGAAATCACACCAATACCGAGAAGATATTCGCGTTTGACCGATTGGCGAGCGATCAGTTCAACCATCGCATCATGCATGTTTTCATCGGGGCCCAGTTCAATCGGTTCATCTTCGCGGTAGTAATCGATCACTCGGGGATCTTTGGCCTGCCCCTCACGGGTAACAAAGATATCGAAAAAGGCATTGATAAACCCGTATTGCAGTTTATAGAGGCGTTGTGTCACCAATTCCGGGTCATCCTGATGGCTGATGTCCAGAATAATGCCCATTTTTGAGCCACCTTCGTAGATATCCTTGTTTTTGAGGTGCTGGGTATGGGCAAGGACATAAACCTCTTTGAAAAGGGTTGTCGCACAGGAGACATAATCATCCCGCCCCTTGGTCAGAATCGTCCGCCATCCACCGCGGGCGATATCAGAGAAGCCGATATGAAACCCGGCCCCGTACCGACCAAAGAAAAAGGTGAGTCTGAATGGTCTTTGCCGTGGCAGACGATCTGTCATCTCCGTATCCAGCTCGTTCAGATAGGCGGGATCAAGGCGAAACGCCAGGGCATGTTTTTCCGGCACAAAAAAATTGGTCTTCAATGTATGGCGAATAAAACTCAGACCACACTTGAACATCGTCCGGCGGATTTCATCAATATAGCGGTGACCGGTATTGTATTCCTCGATCGCATGAACCGTCTGCTCAAGAACCTTCTGGTACAGGTTTTCACGATCAACGATGGCAGGATCAAACCGGGCACGAAACAGCTGAACCAGCTGAAGCGTCATCTCGGGATGAGACAGAAAGGCCCGTTCAACATCCTCATAATCAAATGGATCCGGAGCCAGCTGAGTATGGCAGAAAGAGATCAGCGCGTTGACCAGCGACGCCTCTTCACCCGTCATAACCCGCCGGGTGACAAAATGTTGGAAACCGGGCGAACCCGTAGACAGAATCTGGGTGTTGTACAACTCGTTTTTCAGCCGAGCCAGCAGGCTGGATTCCTTGTCCAAAACACTGTCATGTTGTGCCTTGATGTAAAAGGTGCCGAGAAAATAGGGATGAATTCCGGTATTGATGGTCAGGCAGTACGCCCTCTTGATTCCGATATCCAGTCGATTGAAAACCTCGAGGGTCTGTAACAGAAAATCCTTTTGTGGCGGGTTTCCGGCAGCAAAAAGAATCCGGTATTCGCGCTCTTCATCCAACCCTTCGGTCTCTTCGACATCCAGATAGATTCCTCCCTGGCTTTTCCCCTGAGAGAACAGCCACAGAACCTGGGCAATACGCTTGGCAGGTGAAAGACGAACATATTTTTCATTGTTAAGCCAGAGCAGGCGCAACAGCTTGGCAAATTCCTTAAAATCAAATGCGGGATAATGCCGCTTCAAGGCTGCGGAAACGTCCCGTTTTATTCGGGCGGGAATCTCTGTCTCTTCTGCCTGATCGATTTCCTGGGGGTCCTTGCGATCAAAGTCAAACCGTTGCACTTCAAGTTCATCCTCCAGACCGGGAACAGCGGTGGATGAATGCATGATCTGAGCATATGATATTTCTTTTTCCTGCAGATTTTTCAAGGTTTCATACAGGGAACCTGGTCGGTTCAGACAGGCCACAACCAGACTTTTGTCACTGTCAGCCAGGATCAGTCGATTGTTGTCGGCCAGACTTTGCAGGTTCGTCGCAAGTCTGAAGATCGTTTCTTTCTGATCTTGCATGGTAATGGAAAAGTAGGGATGCATCTGTTTCTGCAACCAGGCCAGATTATCCAGAGCCCGGCTGCGACCCATTTTGACCAGTTCTCGAATTTCTCCATAGAGGCGTTTTTCAAGGGCAGAGCTCATGGTTTTCTCCATGACAAAACCTGAACCCCTATACTCACAGGTACAGGCGATTCAGAAAGCGGCTGAAAAAAAGCGGGGCAGGCAACCAGGACGGCTTGCCTACCCCGCAGGATAACCAATACTGCTGTGGACAAAGTCCCTTTAATCCAAACTGTGAATAAAAGATTTTGCCCTTTTAAGTCTTCGCTTAATTCAGGCTCAACCAACAACACCCTTGTCAGTAATGTTGAGGCCCTGATCAATAATGGCAAAGGACTCACGCAGCTGTTCTTCGGTAATACTGAGCGGCGGATTGGTAAAGAGGTTGTTCCAGTGGATGAAGGTTGCCAGACCATTTTCCTTAAGGAACGCCGCAAGTTCAGTCATTTCGGGGCTGGTCCCGTTGAAAGGTGCCATTGGCTCACGGGTTTCCCGATTTTTGACCAATTCGATGATTCCGAAAAGACCGATAGATCTGACATCGCCGACCGAAGGATGTTTGGCCTTGAGATCCTGATGCAACGCGGCCATCACTTTTCCCATCCGTTTGGAATTACCAACCAGATCATCTTCTTCGAGAACCCTGAGGGTCGCAGCCGCAGCGGCGAGACTCATCGGGTGAGCATTGTAAGTCAGGCCACCAAAAAAGACATTTTCGGCAAAGTAGTCAGCGACACGTTCACTCATGGCGACGCAGCCCAGTGGCATATAGGCTGATGTCAGTCCCTTGGCCATGGTGATGATGTCAGGAACCACACCCCAGTTATCAACGGCAAACCACTCTCCGGTCCGCCCGAGGCCAGCCATGACCTCGTCACAGATCAGCAGAATACCGTACTTGTCGCACAGCTCACGCAAGCCCTGCATATAACCATCGGGTGGTACGATCAAACCGTTTGTTCCGGTTACCGGCTCGATAAAGACCGCAGCAATATTCTGCGGCCCTTCGTACATCATGATCTCTTCCATATTTTTCAGACAAAGCAGATCACAATCCTTGCAGTTGTCACGCCCGAAACTGCACCGATACTCATAAGGATCAAATGCCCGAATGACACCGGGAATACTCGGCTCATTCGCCCAGCGCCGCGGATCACCGGTCAGGGTCATGGCTCCGGCAGAGGCCCCATGGTAAGAGCGATAGCGGGCAATGATTTTCTGACGTCCGGTAAATTGCCGGGCCAGCTTGATCGCATTTTCATTGGCCTCGGCCCCCCCCAGGGTAAAGAAAAACTTGTTCAGATCTCCGGGCGTGTACTTTGCCAGCAAAGGTCCGATTTCGGCACGAATCCGGGTCGCCATCCCCGGTCCGGCATAAGCAAGCTCTTCAGCCTGCTCCTTGATGGCGTCAATGACTCGTTGGTCTCCATGGCCGATATTGCTGCACATCAGTTGGGAGTTCATATCCATGTAGCGCTTGCCATCAACATCCCAAAAGTAAATGCCCTCGGCACGTACCATCGGAATCGGGTTGACTGCGGCCTGGGCAGACCAGGACCAGAACGTATATTTTTTACATTGCTCGACCATCTGGTCGGCGGTCATCTGCTTGCTGTCTGTCGTCATGACACCGTCTCCTTAAAGAAGGGTTGAAGTAAAACCTCTCAAGCGTTGGCCCGCTCAAGCATTGCACTGAGAAGAACATTGCATCCGGCAACAACATCTGCGGGTACGACATTTTCAGTTTCGTTATGACTGATCCCGTTTTCGCAGGGAATAAAAATCATGCTTGCCGGAGCAAAATCAGCAATATAACAGGCATCATGCCCCGCACCAGCGAAGATATCCATGTGGCTGTAACCGTGTTTTTTGGCACCTTCACGCACTGCATTGATACAGTCTTCGGCGAAAATGACCGGCGCATAATACCAGATCGGATCCAGATCAACCTCAACACTGGCCAAAGCAGGTAGTCGTTCACAAAATGCCTTTAACTCTTCATCCATCTGACTCAGAATTGCATCATCCGGATTTCGCAGATCAACCGACATCTTGATTTGACCGGGAATCGTATTGCGTGAGTTGGGATGAACCTGCACAAACCCGACGGTTCCGCAGGCATGTGGCTGATGGGCATTGGCAATTCGCTCGACCTCATTGATCAACTTGGCCGCCGCCGCCAGCGCATCATGACGCAGAGGCATCGGAGTTGTCCCGGCATGAGATTCACGCCCTGTGATGGTCACATCGTACCAACGCTGGCCCTGGCCCTTATTGACCACCCCGATTGTCTTCTCTTCAGCTTCAAGATAGGGACCCTGCTCAATATGCGCTTCGAAGAAGGCCCCAATCGGTCTTTGGGCAGCAGGCAAGTCACCAGCGTAACCGATTCTTGAAAGTTCTTCGCCAAAAACCTTGCCGTCAATATCCGTCTTGGCCAATATCTCTTCGAGTGTAAAGCGACCTGCAACCACCCCTGAGCCCATCATCGCCGGAGCAAAACGAGAGCCTTCCTCGTTGGTCCAGACGGTGATCTCGATCGGTGCCTTGGTTTCAACCTTGTTTTCATGAAGGGTTCGCATCACTTCAAGACCGGCCAGAACCCCGAATACACCATCGAACTTGCCCCCGGTCGGCTGAGTATCCAGATGACTGCCGGTCATGACCGGCGGAAGGCTGTTATCTGTTCCGGAACGCCGGGCAAAGATATTTCCCATCTGATCGACAGTTACGGTACAGCCGATCTCTTTGCACCAGCCCACAAACAGATCCCGGGCCTCCTTGTCAAGATCGGTCAGCGTCAATCGGCAGCAGCCTCCCTTTGCGGTAGCTCCAATCTTTGCCATTTCCATCAATGACTGCCAGAGTCGATCACCATTTATGGATAAATTTTTCATGATTCTTCTGCTCCCCTTGGATAAAGGACTTGCCGAAAATCTGGTCAACTGCCGTTCGGCAGTTGACCAGAAAACTCAATCAGCTGTTAATGGGGAAGGTAAAGACCGCCGATTCACGTACCCCGGAAGGCCAGCGCTGGGTAATGGTTTTGCGCTTGGTGTAGAAACGTACCGAATCGGGACCATAAGCATGTAAATCACCGAACAATGAACGCTTCCAACCCCCGAAGCTGTGATAAGCGACAGGTACAGGCAGCGGAACATTGACCCCGACCATACCGACCTTGATATTGTCAGTAAAGTAACGGGCCGCTTCACCATCACGAGTAAAGATACAGGTTCCGTTGCCATACTCATGGGCATCGATCAGATCCATTGCCTGCTGAAGACTCTCGGCACGCACCACACACAGAACCGGGCCGAAGATCTCGTCACGATAGATCTTCATCTCAGGTGTCACCTTGTCAAACAGACAGCCGCCGATAAAGTAGCCTTCTTCGTGCCCTGCAACCACCAGGTTGCGACCGTCAACGACCAGCTCTGCACCTTCTTCAATCCCCAGGTCGACATAACCGGAGACCTTTTTGAAATGCTCTTTGGTAATCAGAGGACCCATGTCGTTATTATTGTCGGTACCGGGCCCGACCTTCATAGTCGCCAGCTCAGCACTCAGCTTGGCAACAACGGCATCACCAACCTCGTTTCCAACCGCAACCACGACCGGAATCGCCATACAACGTTCGCCACAGGAACCGTAAGCAGCTCCCATCAGTGCACTGACGGCATTGTCGATGTCAGCATCGGGCATGACAATGGCGTGGTTTTTCGCCCCACCCAGAGCCTGCACCCGCTTGCCATTGGCATTTGCGGTTTGGTAGATATATTCAGCAATCGGAGTCGAACCGACAAAGCTGACCGCCTTGACGCGCTCATCAGTCAGCAAGACATCAACCGCCTCTTTATCGCCATTGACGACATTTAAAACTCCGGCGGGCAGACCAGCTTCCTGAGCCAGTTCGCAGATGTACATCACGCTCGAAGGATCACGCTCGGAAGGTTTCAACACAAAGGTATTGCCACAGGCAATGGCCATGGGCCACATCCAAAGGGGAACCATGGCCGGGAAATTGAACGGGGTAATCCCGGCAACAACTCCCAGCGGCTGGAATTCGCTCCACGAATCGATGGCTGGACCAACATTTTTACTGTGCTCGCCCTTGAGAAGCTCCGGCACGCCACAGGCATATTCCACATTCTCGATTCCGCGTTGCAGCTCACCCATGGCATCGTTGAGAACCTTGCCATGTTCACTGGTAATCAACTCGCAGATCTTGTCGGCATTTTGCTCCATCAACATCTTGAGGCGGTACATAACCTGGGCCCGTTTTGCCGGGGGTGTTGCACGCCAGGCAGGGTATGCCGCCTCGGCAGCAGCAATCGCCATTTCAACTTCCTGTGCCGCCGCCAGAGCAACCTGAGCCGTCACTTCACCGGTCGCCGGATTGAAAACGTTTGCTTGACGTCCACTGGTCCCGGTAACGACTTCGCCATTAACATAATGATTGATCATTTTTCCCGTAGATGATTCTGCTTTGGTCATCGGCTGTTTCTCCTGAATGAATTGGTTTCGACCAAACAACACTCACAGTATCTTGCACCGTTTCATGGCGCTCGGCCTGACAGCTTAGGGCAACCTTGTCCGGCCATCCGGATCGGGCCTGTTTCGCCAAATCCCGACAAACCGGAACAACCCGCCGATCTTCTCTAATCGAGATGCTATCATGTTTAATAAATTAAACAAGCAAAAAGTAACTTTTATTTCACCCTCATCCAAAAAAAACCTGGCAACGGGAATTTGCCCTATTTACCGCCAGGTTATCAAAGGGCACACAAGTGAATTCTTGTTGTTATATTTTTTATGTTTAAAATTTTGCTAAATCTGTTCGGACGCTGGCGCTCATCCAGCCAAACAGCTAACCTCACACAAAGGGCGCCCGCTTAATAAACTTCCCGCGGCCAACCTCACCGACAAAGACCACCTGATCCTTGCGCCACTCGGCAACCTTCAGACCTCGCGAAAAGACCTGATGCGGCATCCCGGCAATCTCAACCCCTTCATAGGGATTGTAATCGACATTCATATGCAGCTTGCTCTGGGAAATCGTAAATTTCTGCTCCGGGTCAAAGACAACGATATCGGCATCTTTTCCGACCGCAATGGCTCCCTTATCCTTGAGACCAAACATTTTTGCCGTACTGGTCGACAACACGTCAACCATCCGCTCAAGGCTCAACCGCCCCTTGACCACACCTTCGGAATGAAGAAGCGTCATCAGGGTTTCTATACCAGGGGCTCCATTGGGAATCTTCTTGTAGTCGTCCTTGCCAAACATGTCTTTTTTGCCCTTGAAATCAAAGGGACAATGGTCGGTGGACAATACCTGAACGTCTCCCGAGCTCAAACCGCTCCACAGGGCCTCGTTGCTCTCTTTGGTCCGCAATGGTGGCGACATGACATATTTGGCACCGTTAAAATCAGGCTCTTTGTAGCGTTCTTCATCCAGCAACAAATACTGAGGGCAGGTCTCGGCGTATATCTCGATCCCCCTTTTTCTGAATTCCTTGATTTTCTCAAGGCCCTCACGAGATGAAAGATGAACCACATAAAGCCGTGAATCGGTAAATTCAACCAGCTTGGCAGCTCGTGCGATCGCTTCTTCTTCAGCAATATTCGGACGACTGACGGCATGATAGTAAGGATCGAGCTTCCCCTCTGCGGCCAAAACCTCGTTCATATGCTGAATGATGAAAGGGTTTTCGGCGTGAACCTGAACCAGCCCGCCATATTTCTTGGTCTGCTCAAGCAACTGCACCATCACCCCATCATCAACACGAAAATCGTAAACCATGAAGATTTTAAAACTGGGGGTGCCATAATCCTGAATGGCGGCCTTGACCTCTTCAATCACCTCGGGTCGTGGATCGGTAATGGCGGGATGAAGAGAATAGTCAACGACGACATTCCCTGTCGCCAGGGCTTTTTTTCTTTCAAGCCCCTGCAGAATCGACTCACCTTTATGCTGAATCTGGAAATCAACGATTGTGGTCACACCACCGCAAGCGGCGGCGATGGTTCCGCTCTTGTAATCATCCTGGGCATAGGTTCCCATAAAGGGCATGCACAAATGGGTATGTGGATCGATCGCACCAGGCAGAATGTACTTTCCCCGGGCGTCAACAACCTCATCAGCCTGGCAAGTCAGGTTGGTCCCGATGGTCGTAATCTTTTCTCCCTCGATCAGGAGATCAGCCTTGTAACTTTCGGTTGAGGTGACAATCAATCCCCCTTTGATCAATACACTCATGTCCGGCCTCCTTCAGGTTCGGTTACTTGCATGCTTCCAGCTTCAGCTGATCTTCCAGATCTTTACCCATGACCTCGGTTTCCTGTCTCTGCCAGGTCTTGGGTTGCTCTTTATAAGTGATCAACCCGGACACCGGACAAACAAAACTGCACACCATGCAGCTCAGGCATTTGTCCTCAATCAGGGATGGCCGACGTTTCTCCGCATCCCATTCAAGGGCTTGCCCGGCAGAATCGTTACAGACGATCAGGCATTGTCCACAACCGATGCAGCGGTCAATGTCATACTGCGCCGTTCCCTGACGGTCGAGATCAAACTTGTCCGTATCCTGCAAATTGGGCAGAGCCTTGCCAACCAGATCGGCGACACGTGTCATGTCACGCTCTGCCATATAATCGCTCAGCCCTTCAATCATGTCTTCAACGATCCGGTAGCCATAGTGGATAATCCCGGTTGTAACCTGCACGGTCGTCGACCCCAGCAGCATATACTCGAGCGCATCAATCCAGGTTTCAATGCCACCCTGTCCTGAAAGGGGCAGTCCCAACTGCTCACACTTTGCCAGATCAGCAATAAAACGCAGCCCGATCGGCTTGACCGCAGGACCTGAGGTTCCACTGATTGCGCCAACGCCGGTCACCTTGGGCCGGGCTGTCCAGTCATCAAGTCCGATCTGTGAAATCCCGCGCACAGTATTGATGGCTGCAATGGCATCAGCACCACCCTGCTTGGCATAAAGAGCCGGTTCGGTCATATCGGTAATATTCGGCGTCATCTTGGCAAGAACCGGAATCGATACCGCCTTCTTGACCGTCTCGGTGAATTTCTCAATCAGATGATTGGCCTGCCCAACCTTGTGCCCGGACCCTTCAATGGTCATGTGCGGACAGGAAAAATTCAACTCCAGCATATCGGCCCCATTATCCTCTGAAGCCTTGGCCAGGTAAGCCCACTCCTCGTTGGAAAAACCCATGATACTCGAAATGAGGACACGATCCGGATAGTTCTTTTTCAAATAGAGGAAATCCAGCAGATTGTCCTTCAAAGGACGGTCCGAGATCTGCTCTACGTTCTGCAAACCGACCAGGCGCTTGCTGCCATAGTGGTACGGATTCATGCGCGGCGAGGGATGAACGATCCGCACCCGGTCTGAATTGAGCGTCTTGAATGCAACACCGCTCCAACCGGCCTCAAAGGCTTCGGCAACCATTTCGGCACTATTGGAAACGGGCGATGACGACAGCAGAAAGGGATTGTTGAACTTCACCCCACAAAAATCTATGGATAAATCGATCTGTTTTTTTGCCACAATTACACGTCCTTCCCCGCAAGGTATTTCATAATGCCTCTGGCAGCAATCTTGCCATCCTGAACGGCTTCAACCACCAGTGCTGGTCCCCGAACAATATCTCCGCCAGCAAAGATCCCTGCCACCGAAGTCTGGCCGCTGTCTGAATCAACCTGCACCAGTCTTTGTTCATTGACCTGAACGTTCGGGTACCACTGAGGAGAGTCTGCCAGAGCCTGATTGCCAATTGCCTCAATAACAATGTCGGTCTCCAGAACCCACTCAGAATCAGGAATCGCCTCAGGTGATCTTCGGCCTGAAGAATCCGGTTCTCCCAAACAGGTCCGGACCAGCTTGACTCCCTGAATATCGCCCTTGTCGTTGACAATGAAATCAACCGGCTGATTCAACAACTGCAAGTGAACCCCGGCATCCAAAACCTCGATCCGTTCCTCTTTTTCTGCGGGCATCAACGAAAAGGAACGGCGGTAAACAAGATGAACATCCTTGACGCCAAGCTTTGCCGCCGCCTCGGCGCAATCCATGGCAACAGATCCGCCACCCACGACGGTAACGGTTTTCCCGGCCAGCTGCTGACGAACCTGAGCAAGATTCTGGTCACGCAAAGACGCCAGAAATTCAACTGATGTATAAAGACCACCGATCTGGCCGGTATCCGCCTTGAGACGCTGGGTCCCCCAGAGCCCTGTCGCCAGAAAGACCGCACTGTAGCCTGTCTGCAGCAGTTTTTCGGCACCCCCCTGACCTTCAACAGGCTCATTGCAGCGGATCTCTACCTCCAGAGCTTTCAGATCGGCCAATTCCCGTTCCAGAAAATCAAGATCAAACCGGTAGGACGGAACACCATAACGAATGACTCCACCCGGTTCGGGTCGCGCTTCAAATAGGGTAACCCCATAACCTTCTTTCGCAAGCTCTGCCGCACAACTGAGCCCGGCCGGACCAGAACCGACAACGGCAATTTTTTCGTTACGTGCTGCAGATTTCTCCAAAACCTGAAGATTTCTTGTCCATGAATGCTCCACCAGCGCACGCTGAATCTTGCCGATTTCTATCGGGCGACCGATGCCGCTGGCGCAGCAGCCCTTCTCACAAAGTCGTGAGGCGGGGCAAAGAACACCACAGGCACCACCCAGAATATTATTTTCTTTAATCGTCCTGATTGCTCCGGTCACATTTTTAAGCCGCAATTTGCGAATAAATGTGCCAGGATCCGTTTCGGCAGGACATCCTTTAGAACAGGGGGCATCATAACAAAGCAGACAACGCTCTGCCTCGGCCATGGCCTGGTCCAGATCAAACCCTTTGGTCATACATGTAAAATCATCGGTTTTCTTCACGGTCGTTACTCCCTGGCTGAGTCCAAGGCTCGGCTCACGGTATTGAACCAGGTCCTGGAGGCCATGGTTCTACGGTTAAACACAAACTCACATCACACGAGGGAAGGGGCGGGCGCCCCTTCCCCCTGTCAATCATCCTAAAAGACCCACTTCAACATGGCCTGAGGTGCATACTCATCTACCCCATCAACACCAAATTTGTTGTGCCAGTAGATATACTCAACTCCCAACCAGATGCTGTCGGGGCTGCCCATGTAATTACCAACGTCGAGCAACAGACGTGGCTGAAAATCGATATTGCTTTTTGCTGTTCCTTCACTCCCGGCAATATCAGCAAAACCCTCGAACATCAATTTGGCCGAACCAATTGAGAAAGGCAGCGCCCAGGCAGGAGTAATCTGATAGGTCGTCCCTTTCTGGCCCAGAGCATTACGCACATAAATATTCAGATCAAAAAAGGCAAACTTGGGCAGGTCGAGGCTGAAACCAACCCCGTAAAGATAGTTGTGAAAACCATTCCCCATCTCTACCGTTCCTGCCAGCAGAACATCCTTGACCGGACCAAAAGCCAGTTTTTTGCCGGAGATCTTGCCCAGGCTCAACCGGGGAGAGAACTCCGAGTACAAACTTGTGGTCGTGCCGTTTCCGGTACGATCCGGATTTGTCACATCGAGAAAGAAGAAGTTATCGCCATATTTCCAGCCATTGGCATGTTCGACGGTAATGGTTGAACGAGTGCTATCCCCCAGCTCAAAATTATTTCCAAACAGATACTGAACATTGGTTGTACTCCAGACAGCTGAACCGGCCAGAGCAGGACTGACCAAAAAGCCTAGAACAACCAGGGCCAACGCCAAACGGGTGAGGTTTTTACCAAGTGTGCGATACATGTTACGTCCCTTCCTGTGCTTGAATTCAATGGATAGAGTCAGCACCGGGACAATTCCCGGTACTGACATGGCTGAAAAGTTATTTTGCTTCCGAAGCCGAGATTCTTCCTACCCCAAGGTATGGAGCGACAAAATAGTAGAGAACCCCGCCAAGGGCTGAACCGGTAAACCAGCCGTAGCTGTAGAACCAGCTCAAGCCATCGACCTTCATAGACAAAACTGTCAGGGCAACGGGGATGAAAAAGGCCACCAGACCAGCAGGGTTAAAGGAAGGATAAATCCCGTCCTTTTTGTACAGACTGATCAGATCAAGTTCCTGCTTTCTGACCAGAAAATAATCGACGATCATGATACCGGCAATGGGGCCCAACAGACTTGAGTACGCCAGCAACCAGTTGGAATACATACTTTCAACACTGACGTCGGAGACAACCCAACCCAGCTTGATCAACAGTTCCCAACTCATCAGCAGAATACCAACCAGACCTGTCAATAAGGTGCCTCGCCTGGAGTTGATCAGTTTGGGGAAAACATTCTGGAAATCGTTGGTCGGCGAAACGATGTTTGCTGCAGTGTTGGTTGAGATGGTTGCCACAATGATAATAATCATCGAAACAACAACCCAGAAAGGACTATCGATCTTACCGATCAGGCTGATCGGGTCAGCCACAGTCTCACCAACCAGGTTTTTGGAGGCGGCGGTGAGAATAACTCCCAGAGAGGCAAAGAGGAGCATGGTCAAAGGCAGACCAATAATCTGACCAACTATCTGGTCTTTTTGGGATTTTACATAACGGCTGAAATCTGGAATATTGAGCGAAAGCGTCGCCCAGAAACCAACCATGGCTGTCAAGCCACCGAAGAAATAGCTCCAGACCGAGGCGCCTTCAGGACGATTGGCAGGGGTACTCAATACTGCCGCCAGATCTGTTTGCGGTGCTGCCCAGAAAATCAAGCCGATGCCAACAGCCAGCAACATGGGAGCAGCCAGAGTTTCCAGCATCTTGATTGAGTTGGCCCCCTTGATAACCACATAAATATTCAGAGCCCAGAAGATGAAAAATCCGATGACAATTCCGGTGTTCCCCAAACTCGCCCAACCACTGGACAACGCGGAGAACAACAAATGGATCGCCATCCCGCCAAACATGGTCTGAATTCCGAACCATCCACAAGAAATCAGCGCTCGAACCAGGGCCGGAATATTTGACCCGATCAGGCCGAATGAAGAACGGAGCAAAACCGGAAAAGGAATACCGTACTTGGTTCCTGGAAAGGCGTTCAGGGTCAAAGGAATCAACACGATGACGTTTGCCAAAAAGATGGCCAACAGAGCTTCGACCACACTCAGGCCGAAATAGGCGGTTAGAACACCTCCCAGGGTATAGGTCGGCACACAGATGGCCATACCAACCCAAAGAGTGGCAACGTTCCAGGTATTCCAGCTTCGCTCTTCAATTGAAGCCGGGGCAATGTCCTCATTGTAGAGAGGACTGTCAACAACATCCTGACCCGCTTCCAGTTCGAAAAATTC
>JAJRWH010000123.1 GCA_024276935.1 Deltaproteobacteria bacterium | reverse complement strand
ATCCCCTTCCGGGCCGAAGCGTTTAACGCCCTTCCGTCTCAGTTTGAGGTTTCGAAGCTACCGAACATCATGCGGCTGGTGCAGAAGGTGAAACTGCCGATCCAGATTCAAAAGGACGAAGCATGATCCGACTCACACCACTCTTTCTGATCGGCGTCATGATCTGCCTGTACACGGCAGACGCAGCCGCCTACCAGGACCCTCCTGAGCGGGGTTACTGGTGGTATGAGACACCGCCAAAACAGCAGGAGAAAACAGAGGAGGAACCGCCGCCAGAGATCCCCGACTACACCCCGCAGCAGATGATGACGATGGACCCTGACATGCTAAAGGAATACGCCGAGCAGGTCACGAAAGAAGCGATCCGGGTGCCGAGCGAAGAGAACGTCAAGCGGCACTATCTGGTTCAGGATTTGATCCGGCGCAAGGCCCGGGCGTTCACGAACGTCTCTGAGATGGTCTGGCAGAAATACCCGGAGATGACGACCGCGAAGGACAACCCAATCACCGCACCGGGCCGCAATGCCTTGACCAGGGCGCAGGTTGAAGAACGCCGACAAGAGCTGGCCCATGCGCGAAAAGAGTTCGCCCTGCTCTATTTCCGCTCCGACACCTGTAAATTCTGCCGGGCACAGGACCAGATCATCCCGCACGTTGTTTCCCGGCTCGGCTGGCAGGTGAAACCGATCCGTATTGAGACAGATACGACCCTGGCCAACAAGCTGGGAGTCGAAACGGTCCCGACCCTGATTCTGATCAGCAAGGGGTCCCAGGAGTTCTTCCCGGTCACAACCGGGGTGGCCTCAGTCACGGAGATTGAGTCCCACCTGTTCCGGGCCATCCGCTTATTGCGTGGTGAGACAACCCCGGACAATTTCAACCTTTACGATTTCCAGAAAGGAGGCGGCTATGATGTCGAGACCCAACATGGAGGATAACCCCACAAAGAACGGTTTTCTGGTTTATGAAGGCTTTTCCCCAGGGGCGTTTGGAGTTTGTCATTTGCGGGTCATCCCCGGAACAAAGAAGACCGTTCTCCTCGCCAGCGAGCTGACCCATAACCCCGGTCCCAGCATAGCCAACAGTGCCGGAGCTATCTGGTATTTCATTTTTGCACGGGATCTTTCACAGGGAGTCTTCCCCGAATGGGCTCTGCTGGTCGAGCATTACAACGACAGGGCCATTTTGGGCCTCACAGAGGGGAGCGACCGCTACGATATTGTCCACATAGAACCGGAGAATAATGTTCACCGGAGCCACCAGTCCCCAGAAAAGATCACGGAGCTGGCAGGAATTTCCGCAACCGATCTGGAAGTAGACGAAAGCATCCTGTGTGTAAACCCCGATGATCTGGAAATGGAGATACGCCGTGACTCGCAACTTTTCCATTAAGACCACCCTGATCATCATCCTGCTCCTATCTTGCATGGCCTCGACTGTCAGCGCTGGCTGGGTCGATGACTGGGTGGCGCAGAAAACAGAGTCCTCTCCCAGCAGGTACGAGGGACAGGTCAGAAACTACTACACCGCCGGCAGTTTCAATGCCCGGTGGAACACCCGCAACGACTACCTCTGGAGCCTGAGCCTGCCGAAGGTGAAAACCGGATGCGGGGGGATTGATGCCTTCATGGGCGGCATGACGTTCCTGAACACCGACTACCTGGTGGAAAAGCTTGAACGGATTATGAATGCAGCTCCGGCAGCGGCTTTCGACATCGCCCTGAAAGTCCTGGCTCCGCAGGTATCAGACACGATCCGCTCCATGGAGAGTTTGTCGTCGAAGCTGAACAGCATCCAGCTTGATGAGTGCAAGGCATCCAAGGCGATGGTCGCAACGATTGCCAACCCGTTCGTCCCCAATCCTGCCCAGAAGAAGGAACTGGGAGCGATCCAGACAGACTGGTGGCAGTCAACCGGTGTCGGTGACCTGTGGACCGAATTCCAGAAACAACGTAAAGCCGACAACGACAAACCTGATGCTGCTGCCGCAGCCGGGTCCATGTCGGGCTGTTCGGCGGAATTCAAGGATGTCTTTGCCGGTGGAAGTGTGCTGGAGAATGTCGCGTCAAAGATCGGATTGACCAACAGCGACTATCTGGCCCTGATCCGGGGCTATGTCGGGGACGTGTATATCGAGGCCCCGAACGCCGCAACCGGATTCGGTGCCTACAAGGTGGCAGGAGACGATCCCTGCGAAAAGAACACCGGTCTGGACGACTTCATCAACGGCGATGCCGAGGGCCGAGCGGTTGGTGGAGCCTGTACGCCGATCACGGATGCCAACAGCAATCTGCAAGTCTATGTGCAGAACAGGATTTACGAGATCAACACCAAATACGCCACCCGGCAACCCCTGACCGCCAACGACAGAGCATTCCTTCAAACCATGCCGTTGCCAGTATCTCTGATCCTGAAAAGTGCCAGAGCATCCAGGACAGTCGATGCGGAGGTTGAATATCTGGGCAGTGCCGCAGGGAAAGCCTATTCCTACCGGATGCTGGCCGACCTGTTCGCCAAAACCAGCAAGCTGCTCTACACCGCACAGACCGTTATGGCGACCCAGGACAACCCGACCGGAACAAACGGAGCCGCAACCTGCAGAATCGAGAACGTCAGGGCCGCATCAAACCGAATCGCGGCGATGATGGAACAAACGTCTGACCTGCTCAACAAGGTCCGGGCCGATTATGCAACGACCCTGAATGAAATCAACGCTCTGGAAACCTTCGTCAAGCGCCGTAAGGATTTTTCAAACAGCGTCCGCACTCAACTGAGAGACAGGTTCGGTTCGGGGCTTGCGGAACGTGCAACTCAATCAAGCATCTAAAAAGGAGGCAGGAATGGCAAAAGAGCAAAGAAGGCCGAACAACCGGCAGGAGCGTATGGAACGACGAGTCGAAATGGCAAAACGGGATGATGTCGAGGTTGTCCCTAAACGTGCGGCAGAAACCAATGATTTTATCCGCCTGCTGACCAGCAACGACTTTATTATCAATCGCCTTCGGCAACAATTAGGTCGCCGCAATGGTGTGCCGGTTGAACAGGCTGTGCAATTTTTGGAGCGCAACGAAACTCTGCGTCAGGAGATGAACACACTTAATGCCGAGATCTGCGCGTCAATGGGGATGGACTACCGACCTCCCCGGGGGTTTGATAACCCGCTGAAGAAAGAGGCTGAGTTGAAAGTGGTCGAGGAAAAGAAGAAGACTAAAGCGAAGTGAATCATGAAGCCCCCGCAACAGGGGGCTTTTTGATGTCCTTTCTTGTGTTTGAAGGAAAGCCCTGTCATTAGATTAGATATGAAAAGTCTCTTCTGCCATTCCATACAGCAGAGAATAAAGGTTATTGGGACTTAACGGTAAAAGCTGCTATATTGTCCGGGTCCGCACCATGGGCGTTACTCTCATCAACAAGAGGCATTTTCATGTTTCAATTGACACCTCCTCCTGTTCTTTCCTTGCGT
>JAJRWH010000122.1 GCA_024276935.1 Deltaproteobacteria bacterium | reverse complement strand
TCGCTCCCCTGATCTTCTTGCTGCGTAGAAACCGGTGCATCAAGAGCCAAAAGTTGCGCAGCGTAATGCTGAGCAAGCCCTTCAATCTCTGTGGTTTCAGAAAGAAGACTTCCTGTTGATTGCCACATTGTTTTGACAAGCATTCCGTGATTATTTGGTACAGTTCGCAATATTTTCATATTTAATGGTCTTTTGATGATCGGGGACAATTTGCATTGCCCCCGAAGTTCTTCAGAAAGGTTCAGTTTGTTTTGTTGTCGAGTCTCTGGTTTCGACAAACTCCTGAAATATCTGCTGCTCATTGCAAACCTTGCGCAGACTGACCAGAAGCATGTCAAGGATAATCCGTCCTACCAGCTCGGCGAGTTCATCCAACTTTTGCTCTAAGTCATTGTCTTCATAAATGTTCATATTCTCCCCATCTCAAAAGATTTCTGTTTCAGCGAGTCGGACATGCTCAGCTGTCGCCATGGGCTCCTGAGTTTTTGCCGCAGCGACCAGTGCCCCTCTTGCCAAGTGGTTGGCTTTTCGAAACAGACCGCCGGACGCTTGATGGATAGCAGTCACTGCTGTCTCCTCAAAGAGCATGCGATTCACTCCCGCGATCTGCAGATGATGACGCAGGTACTCCTCCATGGTCTTGAGATCAATCCCCACCAGATGACATCTGGCAACAACACGGGAGGCTAAAGGTTTGCTGTTGCGATAATGGAGGTTATCAACCAGGTTAGCCTGTCCGGCAAGGACGATAGGTAAAAACGGTTTGGAATCGTGTTCGAATTGAGTGAGGGTATGAAGTTCGGCAAAAACCTCCAAGCGCAACAGCGAGGCCTCGTCGATCACCAGTGCAATCTTCATTTTTTTACCGGAGACCCACTCCATCACTTCCTGTTTAATCCGGTGCGTCATGTTGGCCCGTGAGGCTCCGGCATTCTCGATCCCCAGTTCGGAGAGAATCTGACGGTAGAGTTCCAGGATCGAACCCGAGGAAGCGGTCACACAAATAATCCGGTACTCGGAAGGGTGGAAACCACCGATAACATAACGGAGTGCCGTTGACTTACCGCTGCCGATTTCTCCCGTCACCAGAGCGATAGCTCCCAGACGCATGGCATAGTGAATACGATCCTGAACTGCGGTGAGGTTTTTTGTCACCAGAATGTCTTGGCGAGGGACATCTGCCGCAAAGGGTTCCTTCTGTAAGGCGAAAGACTGACGATATGGACTCTGCATCATGATTTCTCCCATAACCGCCCCCCTTGAGTGGTTCCTGCTCCAGTGAGTTCGACCTGACCGTTTTTATCCCGTTTAATCCGACTGTTGACGTGTAAATCAATCGGGCGGAGACAGCCATAGGATGTCCCGGAACAACGGATTTCCACCTGCTCGGGACTTTTCTCGTGATAGAGGAGTTCCACCCGTTTGCCAATCAGATCAACCGGTGCCTCGAACAGGCGCTTGTCAACAACCACGCTACGATCCTTGTTGACCCGACGGCGCACCGCTTTACGAAAGGAATCAGACAGATTCTCCGGGGCGGCTCGCAGACACTGCATCTTGGCGGTAAAACGTTGCAGGGGTGTTTGTCCTGTTGAACGATGACGGCGCTGATGGTAGGTCTGCTCCAGCCAATCTTCGAAGGCCAGATTGATCTGCTCCAGGGTCTGTCCTGTAAATCCGGGGAGGAACTGGGTGCGAACGGTTCTGAAGAAGCGTTCGATCTTGCCCTTGCCCTGGGGTTGATAAGGCTTGGCGTGAATCAGTGCGATTCCCAGAGCGGCGGTGGTGTATTCCAGCCCCCGGGAGCGGAAAGCTGCCCCGTTGTCGACATAGAGTTTGCGTGGCAAACCCCGTTTTTCAAGAGCTGACTGGAATGCTTCCATGAAGGGAGCCAACGCTTCGGATGGATAAAACTGAGCATGGGGGATCAGGCGGGAATGATCGTCAATAAAGGCGATCAGATAGCTCTTGCGTGATTTGCGACCACACATCACGTGCGGACCATGCATGACATCGGATTGCCACAGATCGTTGGGGAGTTCAGCTTCGAACTTGCGCCGGTCAATCGCTGCGGCTGATTCTTTCTCCATCAGATTATGCTGGTGTAAAAAACGGTAGAGCGTTGTCTGGCTGACGGTTTGTCCACCGGTGATCAACTGGCGTTGATGTAATATTCTGATCAGCTCTGAAACGGGACTTTTTGGAAGTTCTTGTCGCAACTGTAGAATTGCCAGACCGGTCTCTTCATCAATGGCGCGGACGTTTCCCTGATCGCTGCGATCTTGTGGAATGAGAGCTTCAAGTTTGCACCTTCCCTGATGGTATTTTTGGATCCAGCGAACAATCGTACTGCGACTGATGTGAGTTCGGGGTGAGAACGGAATCAACCACTTGCGGGCACACTTCTCCCGTAGCAGAGTCTCTCGTTCTCCCCGATCCAGCCGGGTCGCTCCGACAAAATCGGCAATAATCCCGTAACGGAATACGGCGACCTCTTTTTTTTCGTCTTCGGTCATATTTTCCTCCTTGTTTGGGGTTTTACTGCACCCTAAATTAAGGGGGAAAACAATCCACCGGCAAACTTCACTGGGGAGCTGCGATGGTCGGCTGCGTCCCAGATTAATTGACCCGGGCAACGGGAATGAGATCGGATCGAAGAAGCTCCTCAAATCCGACCAAAAGACCAAACCTCCAATAATTTGTCAGGTGCGCCTGAATCTGGCAGCGGAGGTTTGCCAACCAGTGTCGTAACCGGGAACGAAGCAAAACAGAAGAAGACCAGCAACCTTGGGTTAACCGATGATGAAGATGAGAACGAATCGTTTGCACGCTGCTGCGAATCCGAGGGAAATGACTGTCGGGTCGCAAGGTGATCACGCAACCGCACGAGGGGCAGCGATAGCACTTCATGAGGATGACGCCGGTAAAACCATCGAAATAACGCTGGACATACCCATGTCCCCAGACATGCCAGTTATGACAACGCAGACAATTATCCGGTCGCGGCCAGGGATAATGACGTCCCTGAGCAAGAATTTGCTTGAGATCAACAGGAACTCGCCATAACATAGACCCTCCTTGAAATGGGGTGTCAGCCCCGAAAGCAAAAAGGGCGGAGAGTTCGCTAAAACTCTCCGCCCGCTTTACATCGACAGGGTAAAAAAAAGAGCCTTCCACAAAAGACTCATATTGTCTGACAATTTCCTCCGACAGGTCAAATTAAACTGAAAATATCCACAGACTTCGGTGCCGTTTATTGTGGAAACTTACAGCAGTGACTGTCATTCCCGCGTAGGCGGAAATCCAAAGGTTTCCTGAGTTCATCAAAAAACTGGATCCCCGTTTTCACGAGGAGACGACTTTCCCCCGGGGCTCAGTCGATTTAATCAGTTCATCAGAATAATAAAAAGAGTTAGGGTGTACAGAGCCCTATCCTCCCAGATAGGCCTTCTTAACCTCGGGATTATCCAGCAGTTCTGCTCCTGTTCCTTCGGCAACGATATTTCCAGTATCCATAACGTAACCGCGATGAGCTAACTTCAGTGCCAGGTTGGCATTTTGTTCCACAAGTAGGATGGTCATTCCATCTTCATTGAGCTGTTTGAGCTTGCGGAACATTTCGTATTTGAGTACAGGAGCCAGACCCATGCTTGGTTCGTCAAGAAGGAGGATTCTACAGCCAGTCATCAAGGCTCGACCAACAGCCAACATTTGTTGTTCCCCCCCACTTAATGATTCACTCCGCTGGTTACGGCGTTCTTTCAGGCGGGGGAAAAGATTAAAAACATAGTCATATTCTTTCTCCAGATCGGCATCTTTCTCCCGGGCGTAGGTTGCCAGCTTCAGATTGTTCAGAACTGACAGATTGCCAAATATTCTGCGTCCTTCGGGAGACAATGCGAGGTGAAGATTTTTAACCACGTCACTTGGTTTGGTGCCGAGAATCGATTCCCCTTTAAACTTGATGTCTCCAGCAATAACTCGTGGTGCTTCGGGGGGAGGCAGGCGGGTAATTGTATGCATACAGGTGGTTTTTCCTGCACCGTTGGCTCCAATCAGGGTGACAATTTCACCTTCATTGACGTGAAAGCT
>JAJRWH010000121.1 GCA_024276935.1 Deltaproteobacteria bacterium | reverse complement strand
TGTTGAAGGTCTCGAGCGCTACCCGGTTAATGTTCGTTATGCGCGTGACTATCGCAACAATCTGGATGGACTCAAGCGGATACTTATCACAACACCGCAAGGGGCACGTATTCCGATCAGTCAGGTGGCCGAAATCAGTATCAAAAAAGGGCCACCAGGAATCAAGAGTGAGAATGCCCGGCGCACCGCCTGGATCTATGTCGATATGACCGACAGTGATATTGGCGGATTTGTCAAAAAAGCCCAAAAGGCTGTGGCTGAGAACATCAAACTGCCTCCGGGTTACAACCTGGTCTGGAGTGGCCAGTACGAGTATATGCAGGAAGCAAACAAGCGTCTGGCCCTGGTTATTCCGCTGACGATACTGATGATTTTCCTCATCCTGTATATCAGCACCAAATCACTGGTCAAGACCGGGATTATCTTTGTCTCGATCCCTTTGTCACTGGTGGGCTGCTTCTGGTTTCTCTGGATCCTTGGTTACAACAGCTCGATTGCGGTATGGGTCGGGGTGATTGCTCTGGCCGGGATTGCCGCAGAGACAGGTGTGGTGATGCTGCTTTATCTGGACATGGCCTACAAACTCTGGGAGGACAAAGGACGGATGCGGAACCGTGGCGATCTGGCACAGGCGATCAATCACGGGGCTGTCATGCGGATCAGACCTATCGTGATGACGGTTTCGGTCATTATTGCCGGGCTGGTGCCGATCATGTGGAGTCATGGGGCTGGTGCTGACGTGATGAAACGGATTGCGGCACCGATGGTCGGTGGTGTTGTGACAGCCGGAATCATGGTGCTGATTGTTTTTCCGGTCATCTATTTCATGTGGCGCAGCCTGGGACTGGAAAAGGATATGACCCCGACTGCCTTTGGAGATCTGGATGAAAGCGAAACATTTATTGAGCGTCCGAGCAGGCGAAGGGAGGAATATGATTGGGAAGATGATCCGACCGATTCGCAAATTTAAGGATTGCGGACAATAGTGAAGATTGCCGTTTGGCCAATAACCGAAAAAAGGAGTAAAAAATGAAAAAATTGTTGATTCTGGCATTACTGGCGATGGTTATCCCGACAACCGCTATGGCGATGAAAGGGATGGAGCACCAGGGTGATGATAATAAAATGGCGTCTGGTGGCATGGCGATGGATGGTGTCGTGATGTTGCAGGAAGAGGTGGTTGATGGTGTCAAGGCCGCCGCCCACCTGATGGATGGAAAAAACGGGATGGGTAAGATGCTGATGGTGATGTTTACAGACGCTAAAACCGGAGCCATGATCAGTGAGGGGCGTTGTGCCGTCAAGGTTGAGACTCCCGATGAAAAGGTTGGTGCGGCTCAGAAGATGATGAAAAGTAAGGGGATGTTCGGAACTGCAGTCTCTTTCGATCAGCCCGGGGTTTACCATTTCAAAATAGGCACCAAGCTGGCTGATGGTAAAAAACGGACCTTCCATTTTCACCACGAAAACTGATTTATCTTTCCGGCCCCCTGTCAGTGCTTGACAGGGGGCTTTTCCCTGCCTGTTTGATCCGGTTCTCTTTTTCTGTCCCCCGCTTTGTGTTATAACACGCGCCATGTTGCAACTGCGTGGAGTTAATAAATTTTTTGCTGATCGGCAGATCTTCAATGCCATCGACTGGCATGTCCGTCCCCAGGATCGTATCGGTCTTTGTGGTGACAACGGAGCCGGTAAGTCGACCCTGCTGAAACTGCTTGCCGGACGGGTTGAAGCTGACAGTGGACAGGTCCAGTCGGCCAAGGGAACGACCTTCGGTTATTTGCCACAGGACGGTCTGGAATATAAGGGCCGCAGCCTGTTCAGCGAAGTTCACAGTGCCCTTGAAGAGCTGCTGGCAATCCAGGCTGAACTGGGCGAGCTCGAAACAAAACTGGCAGCAGATCATACCCCTGCGGATCTTGATCGCTACGCCGAATTGCAGACCCTGTTTGAAGATCGTGGTGGTTACAGTATGGAGGCCGAAGTCGGGAAGGTTCTCGCGGGTCTCGGTTTTTCTCCCCAGGATTTCGACCGCCCCTGCGAAGAGTTTTCGGGGGGCTGGCAGATGCGAATTGCTCTGGCCCGGTTGCTGCTGCAACGACCCACTTTACTGCTACTCGATGAGCCGACCAACCATCTGGACCTGCCGGCGCGGGACTGGCTCGAAGATTACCTGTGCCATTATCCCTATGCGGTGGTTCTTGTTTCTCATGACCGTTTTTTTCTGGATCAGGTTGTTGGCCGCATTGTCGAAATCTGGAATGGCAAGCTGACCGAATATCCTGGCAACTACAGCCGTTACCTGACTGCACGTGACGAACGGGTGAGGGCTTTGCGTGAGGCCAAGCGGCAGCAGGATGAAGAGATTGAGCGGATAGAAGCCTTTATTACCCGTTTTCGCTATCAGGCCAACAAGGCCTCGCTTGTTCAGAGTCGCGTCAAACAGCTGGAAAAGATCGAACGGATTAATCTGCCTCCCGAACGTAAACGGATTGCCTTTAGTTTTCCTCCTCCTCCCAAAGGAGGCCGGATTGCCCTTGAGTTGAAAAACGCCGGACAGAAATATGGTGATCTCCAGGTTCTTGATGCGGTAGATCTGGTAGTTGAACAGGGCGAGAGGATTGCCCTGGTTGGTCCCAACGGGGCAGGAAAATCAACCTTGATGCGTTTGTTGGCTGGTGTCGAAGCACCGTCATCCGGAGAGCGGATTGCGGGTCACAATCTGGCCCAGGCTTATTTTGCCCAGGACCAGGCAGCAGAACTCAACCCGCAACGTGATGTGCTGAGCGAAATCTCGGCAGATGCCCCCTATGAAATGGTGCCGAAACTGAGAAATATTCTCGGCAGTTTTCTTTTTTCAGGCGATGAGGTTGAAAAACCGGTCCGGGTTCTTTCCGGTGGAGAACGGAATCGACTGGCATTGGCAAAATTGTTGTTACGACCGGCCAACCTGTTGCTGCTTGACGAACCGACCAACCACCTCGATCTGCAGTCAAAACAGGTATTGCTTGATGCCTTGAAAGGTTACAAGGGGACGATCGTTTTTGTATCGCATGACCGCTATTTTGTTGACCAGCTGGCGAGCCGCGTTCTTGAGGTCGGAGCCGGGAAGGTAGAGTCCTATTTTGGTAATTATGAGGATTTTCTGCGCGCCAAACAAAAACAGGGTGATCTCAGCCATAGCAGTCAGCGGGTTGAACAGAGTGTCAATGAAGCGACCCCCCGTATTTCAGAGTCCAAAGAGCAACGTCGTCAAAGTCATGCCGAGCGCAAACAGCAACAACGTCAGCAACAGCGGCGCGCCCGCGAGCTGGCACAGCTTGAAGCAGAAATTGAAGCGCAGGAAAAAGAACTGGCAGAACTCGAGCAGCTGATGGCCGACCCGCAGCTGTATCAGGATCAGGAAAAATGGCATAATGCCAGCCAGTCACATCGTCAGTTGAAAGACAGTCTTGAAAAGGCCTATCTACGGTGGGAAACCTTGCAGGAAACGTCATGAGAAAGACCATGCCATTTGTCGTTGTTCTGGCGGCGGCTGCCAGACGGATTGGCCGCTCAACACTGATGGATAATCTGGCTGTTTATCTGCGCGGGATGGCAGAAGATTTACCCCTGGCGGCAATTTCATTTGATCCAGGTCATGACCCGGCTCAGACATTCGTTCTTCCAGACAATCCTGCTCCTGGCATCAGTCAGCTTTTTCAGGGACAATCTCTTGACGAACAGTTGGCGCTGGGACAATTCGGAATCGAATATCTCAAGACCGACACCTTGCCGCCACTGAGCTCTTCGACGTTGCGTCAATTACTGCGCGAGAGCTGCTTCCCCGGAATCTTGTTGGTGGATGCCGGACCCCTGGGAGAAAAGCCGGCCAGCACGGCATTACGGGCTGCAGACCTGGTTATTTCGCCCTTGCGTAATGCCTCAGGGTTGGCGGCTCTTGCCGGGATTCGCCGCGAGATCAGAGCGGGTGGCGGGACTGATGATATGCTTTGGTTGGTTCCGGCGATGATTGAGGACCCGCGACAGCAGGAACGCCAGCTGGCATTGCTCCGTTTTGCTGCCCGTGAGCGGGGTTGTCAGGTTCTGGATCATGAATTTATGGTTGATCTCGATTTGCCCGAGGCAACCCGCGGGCCTGGTGGTTCAGTTTTGACCCGCATGCCCGAAAGTCGAACCCGTCCGCTGTTCTATCACTTGGCACGTCTGGTGCTGCGACAGTTCGAGTCGGGTGCCAGCAGTGCCTGTCACCTGCAACGCTTGCGGATGGATGATGCCCTGCCACCGAGATTTCGCCGGGTTGAAGTGATATGCCCATTGTGTGGCAATCTGGCCTGCTTCGATTTGACCCATTATTGTGAATCTTTGCCGCAGCGACGACGCTGGTTGCTCCATGCCGAGTGCTTTGCCCGGTTGATGACGACCCATCGTTTGAAATCATTTTGGGGAGCAGGGCAGGCGGCCGTGTTGCGCACTGCGGTTGAGGCTGATGGGCAGAGTTCACAATTGAAACTGTTGTTGCCAGACGCTGACGGGAGCTGTTACGAGTCTGACCTTTTCAGCCCGGCTGCAGACAGCGGATGGCAGACATTGGTGCGCAGGGCCACAGGGCGGACCCTGGCCGAACAATTTCCTGCTGTAATCATGATTTATCCGGCTCTTTCGGGAAAGCGGGTGTTAGGAGTTGACTGGTATCGCAGCTGTGCTGCATTGCGTAAACGTTTACGGGCCGGGCTTGCTGAGGAAGTATAATCCGGTTATCCATGGTATGAGGGGAGGGGTGATTGACAGTTTGTTGCGAATCGCTTTTAATTTGTGTCAGATCGTGAAGCTCAAGGCTCTGATACCTGATTTTGGGGTGTCGAGAGTCATTAACACAAAATGAGGTTGGTATGATTCTGCTTCCCAAGGGGAGTCCGGTAAAAGAGAAGATCAATCCGGCACGGGTAAATCTTCCTGAAGCGATGGAAAAACTTGCTGACAGCGGATTCTCCGGTTATCTGCGTTTTGATTCTCCGATCGGAACCGGAATTATCATTTTTCAGGACGGGCATCTGATCAGTGCCCTGATGCAGGAAATCGATGTTGACGGGCGGATTATTGCCTATGATGCCATTACGCGCATCTTCGAAATGTCGATTCTCGGTAACGCAGTTCTGAATATCTATCGTCTTTCATCTGAAGTTGCCATCAGCGTTCATGCTTTACTGCACGGCGAATATGTCTATCACGGACAGGATATCAAGCTGATTGATATCAGGGGGCTGCTGAATCGTATTCGCGATGATCGTCTGAGTGGCTGTTTACGGATCTATACCGAAGATCGCGTAGCGTTGATTTTTTATGAATCAGGCAGCGCACTCGGCTTTTTCCACGATGGTTCAACCGAACTTGAAACCACCGCAGATCTTTCCCTGTCGGTCGCAGCCCTGCCGGGAGCCAAACTGGATCTTCTGTCAACCATTACGGCTGAGGGCAAAAAGATGGCCGACCTGATGGCCTCGGCTGATCTGGGTCCTATGTGGGAGAAAGCCCGCAACCGATTGCTTGAAGAGCGTAAGCGTCGCGAGAGCCAAAGTGGCAAGCTGAGTGAGACTGAACTTAAAGCGCGGCGGGAACGTTTGCTGGCTTTGTTCCGTGGTGTTGCAGAACGCCATGTCGGCCAGTTTGGGGTAACTCAAGTCGAAAAAGCGTTTCGCAAGGTCAGCCCGACAATATCGCTTGTCGAAATTGAACACTTTTTTTCTGATATGATTCGCATGGCCAAACTTGTTGCCGGACCATCAAAGGTCAAGGCCATGGTCGAAGAAATGCGCCGTGGTGCCAAAGAACTGTTGTGAGAGTGCTCTGTTTTGTTCGCAGAACGCTTTCTTTTGCGTGCCCCTCTTCGGCTTTTTTCTATAAATGAGATGCATATGGAGGCGTGATGTTCGACTGGAATCTGCTTCAGGTTGTTCTCTGGCTGATTGCCGGAATGGTCTCGTTCTATTTCAGTATTGGCAATGCCCGAGTCTGGACCAGTATCACCGTCGGTTTTTTTCTGATCCTGATCGCTGAAGTTATTCCGGCTGCAATGCCATTGCTTCCCGGGATGGAATATCCGCAGGTTCAGGCTCTGGGATATATCTTCGGGACAATCGCCATCATGGCGATTACTCACGGGTTTCAGGAATACTACCTGTTCAGTCGGACCCTTGAACTTGAAGGTGAAAAGCTTACCGTTTACCTCTCGGTCCTCGCAGTTATCATCGCTTCGATGATCTTTATCGCCATTAATCCCGTTCCTGATGCTGCAACTCTGCGGACAATCAGCATTGTCGAAAACAGCTGTTGGGTTTTTCTGGCCCTGATCAACATTGACATGATACGCAAGATTCATCAGGCGATTTCAGATAGTCCGATCAGCCGTGGTTTCATTGCTTTTATCGCTGTTTTTGCCGCGATTTTTCTCTGGAAAGGTTCAGAGCTCTACATTCAGGTCTATCATCTTGATGACCTGGCCGATCTTTATCCTTTACGTTACAGTTTCTCGCAATCGGTACATAGTGTCGGTAACTACCTGACCAGTATCGGGGTCGGGGGAACATTTTTGTATTTGGCCAGACTTTTGCGGTAGTCTGGGATAGCAGTGCCCGGCATCGATATTCTGGCGAACATCCGCCAGAATGGGCGACAGGTTGCCATAATGTCCCTGATATTGGTCCTGTTTGCCCAACCGAAGGCTTTATTCTTGACCGCGCAGGACGATTCAATTATATCTAGGCAAATCTGATCAAACATTGTTTTCTCGCCACTTAAACCCAAGCAAGGAGGTCCTTTCAATGAAACGTTTCAATTTACTGCTGGTGGCCCTGGTAGTCTGTGTCTCGCTGGCCAGTCCTGCCCTGGCCGCAGATACGATCAAACTGGGTGTTGCCGGTCCCCATAGCGGTGACCTTGCCCCGTACGGTATCCCCGCAATGAAAGCTGCCCAACTGGTTGTCAAGAAGATCAATGCCAATGGTGGTGTTCTTGGCAAACAGGTCGAATTGCTGATTCAGGACGACCAGTGCAAGCCTGAGATTGCAACCAACACTGCAACCAAACTGGTCACCCAGGGTGCTGATGTGGTCCTTGGCCATATCTGTTCAGGGGCAACCAAAGCCGCTTTGGGTATCTACAAGGATGCCAAAATTCCTGTTATGTCTCCTTCGGCCACCAACCCTGGTCTGACCCAGTCAGGTGATTATCCCAACTTCTACCGCACCATCGCTTCGGATGACATGCAGGCAAAGCTGGCAGTCAATTTTGCGATTGACAAACTGGGCGCCAAAAAGGTTGCCGTGCTGCACGACAAAGGTGACTACGGTAAAGGATTCGCCGAATTTGCCAAAAAGTTTCTTGATGAGTCGAGCAAAGTCAAAGTCGTCCTGTTTGAAGGAATTACTCCCGGTGCGATGGATTACTCCTCAATCGTACAAAAGATTCGTCGGGCCAAGGCCGACGTCCTGATCTTTGGTGGTTATCATCCTGAGGCTTCCAAGCTTGTTGCCCAGATGAAACGCAAGCGGATGAAAACGGCATTCTTGTCGGATGATGGTGTCAAGGACGTCAGCTTCATCAAGGTTGCCGGTGCCGCTGCTGAAGGTGCTTACATGACCGGTCCTCGTGATCTGTCCTCAATCCCGCTCAATGCTGCTGCAACCGCCGAGTTCAAGGCTGCTTATGGCGAAGATCCAGGTGCTTTCTTTAAAGAAGGTTATTCGGCTGCTCTGGCCCTGTTGAATGCTATTCAGAAAGCCGGTTCAACCGATTATGCTGCAGTGACCAAAGCTCTGCAAACCCAGTATGTTGACACTCCGGTCGGCAAAATCAAGTTTGACGGCAAGGGCGATGCTGAAGGCGTTGGCTTTTCAGTCTACCAGGTTAAAGGTGGCAAGTTCGTCGAGCTGAAGTAGTTGCTGGCAGGTTGCTGTCTCGGGTCGGGTTAAGCGACTCGGCCTTTGTTCAACCTCGCTCAGGGGACCGGTTATTGCCGGTCCCCTGAAGCGTGTTTATGGCATCAAAATAGCACAGTGTTTTACGGTGGTTTAATCAGGAAGAAACTTAATGTTGTTGACGCCAAACCGGCGTCTGGTTCCGTTTGCTTTGCCCAATTGGTCTGTTCTTCATGGAATACTTTATTGAACTCTTTCTCGGTGGTCTGACTCGGGGGAGCATCTACGCTCTGATTGCTCTGGGTTACACCATGGTTTATGGCATCATTCAGCTGATCAATTTTGCCCATGGCGAAATCTATATGATCGGTGCCTTTGTGGCCTATATTGTCTGCGGTGTCCTGACAATCTATGGTTTTCACGGGGTGTCGATTCTGATCATTGCTGGATTGCTGGCCATCGTTTATTCCTGCGCCTACGGTTATACCCTTGAAAAGGTGGCTTATCGCCCCCTGCGAAATGCCCCAAGATTATCACCGTTGATCAGCGCCATCGGGATGTCAATTTTTCTTCAGAATTACGTGCTCCTGGCCCAAACCCCCGACTTTCTGCCTTTTCCGGCCCTAATCCCCGATTTTGAATTCATGGAACCGATAGCGCATATTATTGGTTCCCCCGAGCTGGTCATTCTTGTGACAACTCTGGTCACGATGATCATGCTGACCGTATTGATCAAATACACCAAAATCGGCAAGGCGATGCGGGCAACTCAGCAGGATATGAGTATGGCCCGTCTGGTCGGTATTAATGTTGACCGGGTTATTTCGACCACCTTCGTGATCGGTTCGGCATTGGCGGCAATTGGCGGGGTCCTGGTAGCTTCTTATATTGGTCAGGTCAACTTTTATATTGGCTTTATTGCCGGGGTCAAAGCCTTTACTGCTGCGGTTCTGGGTGGAATCGGTTCTGTGCCCGGTGCTGTTCTGGGTGGGCTGGTTCTGGGACTGACCGAAAGTTTTGCTGCCGGTTATATCTCGAGCGATTATGAAGATGTCTTCGCTTTTGGGTTGCTGGTATTGATTCTTATCCTGCGACCTTCCGGTATTCTGGGTCGTGCGACCAAACAAAAGGTCTAGTTGGCCATAGCCGCTATCAACAGGCATAATCGATGAAAAACATTAAACAATCTCTTGCGGTTTCTCTCTGGTTTATCTTTTTGACTTTTCCCCTGATGGTGGTCAAGGTCAATACCTCTGATCAGCTTGTTCAGTGGCGTTGGATGAATATCCTCTGGATTGGTCTGGCAACATTCGTTCTCTCTTTTGTCTGGCGTTACGCTCTGGCACGTAAGGAAGCGCGTCAGATGGCGGCCCAGAGCGGGCAGGATGAACAGGACAAGCCCTCCCGGATTCAGGCATTACTCGAAGATCAGAGTCTGCGCTACAAGGCCATGATTGCCCTGCTGATTTTTGCCCTGGCTTTTCCCTGGGTCTTTGATACCTATCAGAGCACAATCATGATTTCTGCTCTGATCTATGTCGTTTTGGGGTTGGGCCTGAATATCACTGTTGGTCTGGCCGGGTTGCTTGACCTGGGTTATGTGGCATTTTTTGCGGTGGGGGCCTATTCTTACGCTCTGCTTAATCATCATTTTGGTCTTGGTTTCTGGACAATCCTGCCTGTCGGCGGAATTCTCAGTTGTCTGTTTGGCGTTATCCTGGGTTTTCCAATCCTGCGCTTGCGAGGGGACTATCTGGCGATTGTCACTCTTGGTTTCGGTATGATCATCAAGGTCGTTCTTGAGAACTGGAGTGATTTTTCCTTTGGTCCCAGCGGGATTGCCAATATTGACAAGCCCGGCCTGTTTGGACTGAAGATGGATATTGCTGCCTCGACCACCTACATCTACTACATCATGATCGGCCTGGTGGTTTTGACTATTATTGTTACTGCCCGCTTGAAGAATTCCCGTATCGGTCGAGCCTGGATTGCCCTGCGTGAGGATGAAATTGCCTGCGTTGCCATGGGGATCGATATGGCGCGAACCAAGCTGTCTGCCTATGCGTTGGGGGCCTTCTGGGCGGGTATGGTCGGGGTGATGTTTGCCGCTAAAACGACATTCATCAATCCGGCAAGTTTTACCTTTATGGAATCGGCGATTATTCTCTCGATCGTTGTTCTTGGAGGAATGGGCTCAATTCTGGGCGTCATTCTGGGGGCGATGATTCTGATATTGTTGCCGGAATATCTGCGGGCCTTCTCCGAGTATCGAATGATCATTTTTGGTGCGGCCATGGTTGTGATGATGATTTTCCGCCCGCAGGGAATTATCAGCAATGTTCGCCAGAAATATGAATTCAAGGGACTGAAGGAAAAATCCGAAAATGTCTGATACCACTAAGCGCACTCTGCTTGAAGTCAAAGGCCTGACGATGGATTTCGGCGGACTGAGAGCCGTCGACAGTATCGATCTGACCGTCTCCGAAGGGGAAATTGCGGCCCTGATCGGCCCAAACGGGGCAGGCAAAACGACCTTCTTTAACTGTGTTACCGGCATCTATACTCCGACAGACGGGGATATCCTCATCCATCCCAAAGATAAACCGACTCGTCGCGTCAACGGAAGCAAGCCCAACATGGTGACAACTCTTGGAATGGCCAGAACCTTTCAGAATATTCGGCTGTTTCCAGATATGACGGTCCTGGAAAATGTCATGATCGGACGGCACTGTCGGACCAAAACCGGTTTGACCGGGGCGATCTTGCGCGGTAAAGCAGCCCGTAAGGAAGAACAGGAAATCGTTGAATCGAGTTACACCCTGCTGGAAAAAGTCGGTCTGGGCGAATTTGCCAACGAGTATTCCAAGAACCTTCCCTATGGGGCCCAGCGGCGGCTTGAAATTGCGCGTGCCATGGCGACAGAGCCCTTTTTGCTGCTGCTTGATGAACCTGCCGCCGGGATGAATCCCCAGGAAACGGCAGATCTTGATGCCCTGATTTGCCGGATTCGTGATGTTGAAAAAATTGCGATTCTGCTGATCGAGCATGACATGAAGCTGGTGATGAATATCTCCGACACGATCCACGTAATGGAGTATGGCAAAAAGATTGCGACCGGTACTCCACAGCAGATCAAAGACAACCCCAAGGTGATCGAAGCCTATCTCGGCGAAGAAACCGAAGCCTGATCATCTTATTGAATTGGTGAGACCACGATGCTTAGATTGCAGAATATTCAAACCTATTACGGAAATATCCAGGCGCTCAAGGATGTCACGATTGATATTGAAGAGGGTGAAATCGTCACCCTGATTGGTGCCAATGGTGCGGGAAAAACCACAACCCTGATGTCGATCTGCGGTATTACTCCTCCTCGCAAAGGCGAGATCGCCTTCAAAGGCAGCCGTATTCATCACCTGAAACCTGAATCTATTGTCCAGCTTGGAATTTGTCAGGTGCCTGAGGGACGACGGATTTTTCCGGGAATGACTGTGGTTGAGAACCTTGAGATGGGGGCTTTTCTGCGCAATGATAAAGCCGGAATCAAAAGCGATCTTGACATGGTTTTCGATCTGTTTCCCATTCTCGACCAGCGTCGCAGTCAGTTGGGGGGAACCCTCTCAGGTGGTGAACAGCAGATGCTGGCGATCTCACGCGCCTTGATGGCCCGTCCGCGACTGTTGTTGCTTGATGAACCCTCGCTGGGGTTGGCTCCATTGATTATCCAGCAGATTTTCGAGATCATTAAAAAGATCAACAAAGAGAGTGGCACGACGATTTTTCTTGTCGAGCAAAATGCCAACCAGGCTCTGAAGCTGGCCCACCGGGGCTATGTCATGGAGAATGGGCGGATCACTCTGGTTGATAAGGCCTCGGTTCTGCTCGAAAATGATGAAGTGAAAAAGGCGTACCTGGGGTTGTAGAATCTTTTTCGTATAAGATTGATCAGGCCCGCTCTTCATTCGTGAAGGGCGGGCTTTTCCATATCCTGCCGGTTGGTTTGCTGACCGCAATTTAGGGTACACTTGAATGGATAGATAACGCATTGTGACCTGGAGGCCTCATCATGAAACGATTGCAAGAGCGCCTGCAAACAATTATCGGCAAAGGATATAAGGCCTACAAACAACTGCAGGGCAGTTATCAGTTTGAAAATTTCAGACTGACCTTTGACCATATTCAAGGGGACCCTTATGCCTTGCCTTCACGGATCAGTATTTCTATTGAAGAGGCAGACCATGGCTTGCCTCAGGCACTCAGATCGACAGCCATCCGCCAGATTGCGCTTGAAGATTTTCTTGCCCGGGCTGTCAGTCAGGCAATCGGTCAATACGTCAAGGGGCAGCGTGGTACAGGACACAGCGGTCAGATAAGGATTGCCACCAGTGGCCAACAGGTGCTGCGGCGTAATGCGGTTTTGCTCGATGACTCTGGCCTTGAGGCCCGCCTGCTGCTTGCTTTGCCTGCGGATGGCCGTTCTGTTCGGGTTGCCGATGCGCAGGAGATGTTGTTTGATGAATTGCCAAAGATTGTTGAACAAGCACTTCTTTATCGGGGTCAGGATCTGACGGCACATTTTCTTCAGGTCGATCAGGTTGAGGATCAGGCCTGGTTGCGTGACTGGTTGCAGGAGGTTGGGGGAGTTGCTTTTGTTGCTGACAATTCCCTGCTGCCCCGTCGTAGTGGTGTCGATGATCGTCCACTGGTTCAGGGTGTTCCTTTCCACTCTCCTGCCAGTTTGCGCTGTCAGGTTGTTCTGCCCCATCGTGGTGGAATCAGCGGGATGTTGATTCCCAGGGGAGTGACTTTGATTGTCGGTGGGGGATTTCATGGCAAGTCAACACTTTTGCACGCTCTGGAGATGGGAGTATACAATCATCTTCCGGCTGATGGTCGTGAACTGGTTGTTACCAGCAGCAAGGCGGTAAAAATTCGTGCTGAAGACCACCGTGCCATCCATCAGGTGAATATCAGCCCCTTTATCGGAACCTTGCCAGGAAACCGTTCTACGGTCTGTTTTTCGACCGAAAATGCCAGCGGCAGTACCTCGCAGGCCGCTAACATTATTGAAGCGCTTGAATCTGGTGCGGACTGTTTTCTGATCGATGAAGATACCTCTGCGACTAACTTCATGATCCGTGACCCGCGGATGCAACAGCTGGTTCGTCCCGAGCAGGAGCCGATAACCCCGCTTCTGTATCGGGTCCGTGAACTGTATGAACAACAGGGTGTTTCCAGTATTATCGTGGCCGGAGGTTCTGGAGACTATCTGGCCGTTGCTGACCGGGTGATTCTGATGGACAACTATTGCCCCCGTGATGTGAGTGCCCAGGCGGCCCGTCTGGCAGGGGAGGCCCCCTCGTTGCCCAGGCCCGGAATTGCGTTCTCCCGCAAGAGCCGACGTTTGCTCGATTCTGCCCGGTTTAATACCCACTGTGCTGATGGCAAGCATCGTATTCTTGTCAGGAGTATGCGACAGATCGATTTCGGCCCACAGCAGATCGATTTGAGCCGGGTTGAACAACTGGTCGATGTAGGGCAGACTGAAGCTGTCGCCCGATTGCTGGATTACGCTGCCCAACGTTATGAAAACCATCCCGCAGGTTTGGTCGGGGCGTTACGTCAGGCGTTTGAAGATGTTGAAGAGCAGGGGCTTGATATTCTTCACCCCTGGAAGGTTGGCCATCTGGCAATGCCGCGATTCTACGAGTTGGTGGCAGCTGCAAACCGGCTGCGAACAGAAGCCTCCTGACTGATCATTATTGTCAGTTAAAAGTTGAGTTTTATGCCGTGGATGGCAGGGAGTGAAAATATGAAACGTTTGCTTTTTGGTACCAGAGGCTATAACTGGTTTGAGATTCTGGTGGTAGCAGTACTGACCCTGATGGTTTCACTGTCTGTGGTTATGACTTTGCTGCACGCCGCTGTTGAGTTATATCATGTTGGTATTGCCGGCCCTGCTGAATTTAGCCATACCACCTTTATTAATGTCTTTGGTGCGTTTATGACTGTCCTGATCGCCCTGGAATTCAACCACACGGTTTTGCCTGAGATTTCGAGCGGGACAGCGGTTGTCAAGGTTCGTGCTGTTTTGCTCGTTTCGTTGCTGGCTTTAGCCCGTAAGGTGGTGCTTGTCGATTACAAGGAGGTTGAATATACAGCCATGATCGGACTGGCGGTATTGATTCTGGCTGTTACCGGTGCGTATTGGGTTGTGCAAAAAGTGGAACCTGGTGTCAGAAGCAATTGAAATATCCGGATATTGTTCAGGTAGGTTTTTCCTTCATTTTCCAGTAGCGAGCGAGCAGGCCAGTTAATGTTAACGCCAGGACCAGACGGATGCTGAGAATGGTGATGCCACTGCCGCCGATGGCAACGAAAATCAGAGTGTCTTCAATGACGCCATGGCAGGTTGCGAGAAACAAGCCGAGCAGAAACAGTTCACGACGTGATAATTGTTTTACCTGCATGACTCTGAGAATAATCCCGGCACCGTATGATATGCCGAGAAAAAAACCGGTAAACAATGGCACAGCTGAGTGCTGGCTCAGACCCAGTTCGTCGATAAATGGTTCTAGCGACTTTCCTGCTCTGCGAAAGAAGGGGTGGTAGCGCAAGACTTCGAAGACTGTCACAAGTGTGACGATAATAAAGATCAGCTTAAGGCTCAGGATACAGGCGCCTGAGAGGGCCGCAACAATTTCATTCATATCAGCCCCAGATACGGTGAATTGCGGCAAAGCCGAGGCCACAGAGGACAGCCATGGCGATTCGAAACAGGATGAAGGTCACTCCGCGCATTCCCGCGCTGCGCATGACCCCACCTTCAAGGAGTAACTCATGCGCAATACCAAGCATGAGACCACACTGAGTCACTTGCCAGGGAGTCAGGGAGAAGTTTGCCAGGATAGCGACGGCGGCGTAAATATTCAGGACCATTCCGACGATGAGCGCAACAGCGGCTTCTCCGGGAAGGCCGAAGAGAGCCATCAGGGGGCTGAGCCATTCACCAAGGGCGCTGATCAGGGGACTGTTTTTTAGCAGGCTGACAACAATATAGAGCGGGAAGACAAAGGCCAGAATCTTGAACGAGGTCAGTAAGCCGGTACGAATACCGGTACGAACCCGTTGAAAAATGTCAGGGATTGAGTCTTCCATTTGCGGTGTTGTTTTTCATCCCGGCTTGTTTGTTGGAGAGAAACACAGCGACAGCTGGTATCCTGCCGGAGTTTCAGTGTCCTCCAAGGTAGGCTTTGCGAACTTCAGGGTCAGCCAGAAGCTCATCTCCTGTACCCGAGATTCTGATCTCGCCGTTGACCATGACATAGCCGCGATCCGCCAGCTTGAGGGCATGGTTCGCGTTTTGTTCAACCAGAAAGATTGTTGTCCCGCGAGCAGCGATCTCCGCCAGGTTGTCGAATATCTGCTTGACGATAAGGGGAGCCAATCCCAGGCTTGGTTCATCCAGCAGCAAAAGTTTTGGTCGGCCCATAAGCGCTCGTCCTATGGCCAACATCTGTTGCTCTCCGCCAGACATGGTTCCCGCCCGCTGTTTACGACGTTCTTTCAGCCGGGGGAATTTTTCGTAGGTTGCAACCAGATCCTCATCAGCATGTTCCATCCCGATAGGCATGGTTCCCATCATCAGGTTCTCTTCAACCGTCATTCCCGGGAAGATACGCCGTCCTTCGGGGACCTGGGCAATCCCAAGCTGGGCAATTTGGTGGGTGGGCATATCGGTGATCTTTTGCCCCGCATAACTGATCTGACCACTTGAGGCCTTGGGGTCTCCAAAAATAGTCATCAGCAGGGTTGATTTGCCCGCACCGTTAGCTCCAATAAGGGTGACAATCTCACCTTCATCGACATACAACGAGACCTTTTTCAGTGCCTGAATCGGCCCGTAGAAGGTTTCAATATCGGTAATTTCAAGTAGATGTTGTTTGCTCATGAATTGTTTGTCTCCTGCGGATTGCCTTCAGCTCCAGTACCATCAGGGGCGGCGACGGTTGTTGAATAATCTTCTCCCAGATAGGCAGCAAGAACCGCAGTGTTGTTTTCAATTTCATGTGGCGTCCCCTCGGCGATAACTTCTCCGTGGTCAAGGACGACGATACTTTCAGAGACATCCATGACCATTCCCATGTCATGTTCGATGAGCAGAACGGTCACGTGATGCTGATCTCTGAGCAGCCGAATGAGGTTACTCAACTCCTCGGTTTCCTTCGGGTTGAGTCCGGCGGCAGGCTCATCGAGGCAGATCATTTTGGGGCCCGTTGACATGGCTCTGGCAATCTCCAGGCGTCTTTGGTGCCCGTAGGGAAGTTCTCCCGCCAAACGGTTTGCATCATCTTCAAGGCCCACAACTTCAAGCCATGTGTGGGCCCGATCTATCGCGGCCTGTTCTGAACGACGAAAGGCTGGAGTTTTGAAAACACCTGAAATCGGATTACGTACGATCTGCATGTGCTGGGCAACAAGCAGGTTCTCTATGGCGGTCATTTCACGAAACAGGCGGATATTCTGAAAGGTTCGTGCGACCCCTGCCTGGGCGACCAGGTGGGAACCGCCAAACATTTTGTAATAAAGACGGCTGGCCAGCTGCCGTGGGTTCAGCACATACTTGAAATGAAGTTTTTCCCCTAACACCTGCACCAGGTTGATTGTGCTGTCTCCATCCTGGTAATAGATGCTGCCACTGGTGGCCTGGTAGAACCCTGTAATACAGTTGAAAACAGTTGTCTTGCCAGCACCGTTCGGTCCGATCATGGCAGAAATTGAGCCCTGTTTGATATCAAAATTGATATTGTTCAGAGCCAGAATGCCTCCAAAACGCATTGACAGATTGCGTACCGCTAGAAGAGGAGTTTCAGTCTCTGTCGTCATGAGGTGACTCCCTTGGCATTAAAAGCTCTCCGTTTGATTCGGATCAGACCTCGTGGTTTCCATACCATCATCAAGACCATGGCAATACCAAACATCAGGACCCGATATTCAGCAAAATCCCTGAGGACTTCAGGAAGAATGGTCAGAACCAGTGCCGCGATAATGACACCGACGGTTGAACCGAGGCCACCAAGGACAACGATCGCTAAAATGAGTGCCGATTCAAAAAAAGTAAAAGAACTTGGATTGATGAACCCCTGGTAGGTCGCAAAGAACATTCCGGCAGTCCCGCCGACCATTGCTCCCATCATAAATGCCGACAGTTTTACGGTTACATGGTTGATACCAAGAGACCGACAAGCGATTTCATCTTCACGTAAGGCTTCCCAGGCTCTGCCCATGGGCATTTGTTTGAGTCGGGTTACAAACAGGATCATCAGGCAAACAATGGTGAACAGCACCAGATAAATGAAGATATATTTATAGGTCGGGCTGTAGCTTATATGGAAATATTCATGGAAAGGAATTCCGCCCTGTTTGGCTCGTCGCGTAAACTCCAGTCCGAACAGGGTTGGTGGCGGGGCCGAAGCTCCATTTGGTCCGCCGGTAATATCCAAAAGATTATTCAATACCAGGCGAATAATCTCTCCAAAGCCGAGCGTGACGATCGCCAGATAGTCTCCATGCATACGCAGGACAGGAAATCCCAGCAGGGCTCCAAACAGGGCCGCCCCGATTCCGGCGATGGGTAAGAGGGTCCAGAATCCAAGGTGAAAATACTGCGCTCCCATCGCCAGAGTGTAAGCTCCGACGGCATAGAAGGCCACGTATCCAAGGTCGAGCATTCCTGCCAGACCAACCACGATATTCAATCCAAGGCCAAGCAGGACATAGATCAGTGCCAGGATGACGACAGTCAGCCAGTATTTACCCAGAACAAAGGGCAGGCACAATCCTGCCAGGATCAGAACGGGAATCACCAGGTATTGGTATTTGCCTTTTTTTAAACTGGCAACAGTGACACCGGCTCCTCTTTTTCCCGCCAGACCATCAACATACCGTTTACCTTTTTCGGACTGGGCAAAACAGGAGACCAGAAACCGCCCACCTCCAACCAGTAAGGCCATCAGCAGAGGGCGAATCAGTTCATTGCGGACTTCATACCCTTGTAAAACCAATCCCGAAATGGGCCCAAAGATTACCAGGGCCAGCAGTCCTGACCAGAAACCATCGATTAAGGCTTTGCGCAGGGAGATCTTTTGTTGCAGCGACATGGATCAGACCTTCTCGATTTCAGGTTTGCCCAGCAGACCGCTGGGACGAAAAATAAGGACCAGTACCAACAGGCTGAAGGCGAAAACGTCTTTGTAGTCAGCACTGACGAAACCGGCGAACAGTCCTTCAGACATCCCGAGGACAATTCCACCCAACATCGCTCCGGGCAGTGATCCGATGCCACCCAGGACCGCGGCAGTAAAGGCTTTAATGCCGATGATAAACCCAATATAGAAGTCAAACGAGCCATAGTTGAGTGTTACCAGTACGCCTGCCAATGCAGCCATTGCGGAACCGATAACAAAAACCGTAGAGATAATCCGGTTGGTGTTGATTCCCAGAATTGCCGCCATTTTCTGGTCCTGTTGCGTGGCTCGACATTGTCGCCCCAGAGAGGTTTTCTGGATGATGTATGTCAAGACACCCATCCCGATGAAAGAGGCAAGAACAATCAGGATCTGAATATGGGTAATTTGGACAAATTGCTCTTCTCCGCCTAATCGGACCACGCCATCAATCAGAATCGGGATCCCCTGATTTCGGGCTCCCTGGCTGACCTGGACATAGTTCTGCAGAACCAGTGACATGCCGATGGCTGAGATCAGAGGTGCCAGGCGGGTGGACCCACGCAGGGGGCGATAAGCAACCCGTTCAATGGCCCAGCCATAGACGCCGGTGATGACCATGGTCAGAAGTAGCGTTACAAGCAAAGCAAAAGGTAATGAGGTTACGCCAAACGAAAAAATGACCGCCAGGATGATCGCCGTAAGGTACGCGGATATCATGTAGATATCGCCATGAGCAAAGTTGATCATGCCGATAATTCCGTAAACCATGGTATAGCCGATGGCGATAAGGCCGTAGATTGATCCCAGCGTCAGGCCATTCAGAAGTTGTTGACCAATTATGTAAGAATCCATCGAATACCCTTTGTTTGCAGCTTCTGAACGAAAGAAGCCGGTTTGCCGTGTTGGTGTCACAGGTTGTGGCAAACCGGCTTCAACTGTTTTCCAATTCTGCTTGAAATTTCAACTCGGTTTAGAAACCAAGATGTCTAATTTCTGTTAAAGCTGTCTGAATTTACCCTTGTCGTCCCACTGGTACATGACGAAGTCGGATACTTTCAGATCGCCTTTGCTGTCCCAGCTTTTCTCGCCAAGAACAGTGTTGACGCTGTGGCTGTGCAGCCAGTCAGCCATCTTGTCGAGATCGGTGCTGTTGGTTGCATCCATGGCAGCGGTCAGCGCCTGGACAGTTGCGTAGGAGTACAGGGTGTATCCTTCAGGCTCGTAGCCGCTTGCGCGGAACTTCTCGATGACGTCACGACCCGTTTTCAGAGTCAGAGGATCTTGTCCAAAGGTCATGTAAACGCCATCGACATAGCGAGGACCGCCAGCTGCGGTAACAAAGTCTGCCGAGTTGATTGCGTCACCAGAAACGAACGCTGCAGAAATGCCCTGCTCACGTAATTGACGAACCAGAGGACCTGCCTCGGTATGCAGACCACCGAAGAAAACAACATCAGCCTTGACCGATTTTACCTTGGTGACCAGTGAGTTGAAATCTTTTTCACCTCGGGTCAGTCCCTCATAAAGAACTTCCGAGACACCCAGCTGTTTCATTCTGGCGATCATGGCATCAGCCAGACCCTGGCCATAAGAGTCTTTGTCGTGGATAACGGCAACGCGTTTGGCTTTCAGCTTGTTGATGATGAAGTTTGCAGCGACAGCACCCTGCTGGTCGTCACGGCCACACATGCGGAAGACACCCTTCATGCCCCGCTCTGTTACTTTGGGGTTGGTTGACCCAGGTGTCATGACCAGCACGCCGGCATCGTCATAAATTTCGGACGCAGGAATTGTCGAAGAAGAACAGTAATGTCCGGCAACGGCCTGGACCCGATCTACGTCCATCAGGCGGTTGGCGACTGAAACGGCCTGTTTGGGTTCGCAGGCATCATCAGCTTTAACAACCTTGATCATGCTGCCGTTGATTCCGCCAGCGGCATTTATATCCTTGGCGGCCTGCTCGGCACCCCGCCAGAATTGCTCACCAAAGGCTGCGTAGCCGCCAGTGTGTGGCCCCGCGACTCCGATTTTAATCGTTCCCGCAGCATTTGCATTTCCGGCCAGAGCGACAGCACCGATAACGCAAGTCAGTACGAGGTATTTCCTGAGCGATAGCTTGAACATACTCTCCTCCTTCATGGGGTTCTCTTTGGTTGACGGTTGACGACATTGCAGCACGAGATAATCTCCAGTTTGGCAGACTACCATGTTTAAAAATTTATACAATTAAAAAATAGAACAGCATTATTTTTACGGGTAAAGAAGAGGCATGCTCGCTGATACAGGGTGGTGAGTGGAGAATTGAATCTCTGGTTATAATCCGCGACCTTGCTGCTTCCTCATTCCAGTTGAATTCCTATAACCTGGTTTTGTCGTTTCCGTAGAATTGGGTTTTGTTGTTTTCAGGAATTCAATAAATATTAAACGATTAAAAAATATCAGGCCCTAGGATGGAAACTCGTCATGTTGTGTTTCGCCTGAAAATACTAATAAAACATGGTTCTGGTCAAAACATTTTTTGATTGGGCTGAATATTTTGAGTTTAATCAGTCAGTCTTGCCTTCGATGATCAGGTTGGGCAGTTCGTTGGTGTCATCGTCCTTGATGGGGAAATGTTCGGTCAACAACTCACCACAACGGGTAACCGCCTGGCAGATGGCCGAACAGGCATCGCCGGTTTTAAGCCCGGTGGTAATAACCTCGACAATTTCATCCCAGGTCTGTTCAGCGACTTTTGTGTTGATCCCGCTGTCTGCCAGAACCTGGACCCGGCGTTCAAAAAGGGAAATCAGAATCAGAATGCCGGTTCTGTCACGGGTATTATGCAGCTCATGTTCCAGGAAACTGACAAGAGCTTTTTCTTTAACTTCGACAGTGAGTTCTTCTGGGGAGATCAGCTTGCGCTTCAGATCTGGCAGCAGACGGATCAACTGGTGAAAAACAAAAAAACTGACAATGTAAACCGGTAGAAACCACCAGATAGATTCATGACCAATTGACCAGCTGACGAGGGCGGCAACAGCCAGTGCCAGAGTTCCGCCACCAATCAGCTCTGCACGTGGATATTCATAACTGGCATCGACCAGCATCGGGACAATTTCCCCGCTGGTTTTGGCTTCAGCTTCTTTCACTGCGGCTTCAATCTGTTTCTGTTCTTCGGGGGTGAAAAAATCACTTGCTGTTTTCATGTTTTCCTCATGGATTTTTCAAAGGGGTATCGTGCTGCAAACCCGAAAGTGATTACCAGCCGCCAGAGGCCCCGCCGCCGCCGCTGAATCCACCGCCACCGGAAAAACCACCTCCGCCACCGAAACCACCGCCTCCGCCGCCCATGAAGGGTCCGCCAAAGAAAAAGGCACTGCGGCGATGACGGCCACGACGGCCACCGAAGCGTGACAGGACCGGGCCCAGAAAGAAAAGAAAGAAGAGCAGACCGAACGGGTTGCTTTTCTTCTTTTTCCGGTTGGTCTGGCCGGTACCTTTATATTCTCCCCGAACAGCCTCAGCCATGGCAACAACACCACTGATAATTCCCCCATCAAAGTCGCCGACTTTCAGCCGTGGCGTAATTTCATTAGCAATAATCCGGCCCGATAAGAGGTCGGTCAGTCGGCCCTCAAGGCCGTAGCCGACTTCGATGCGGACCTTGCGTTCTGCTTTGGCAATTAACAGCAGGGCACCATTGTCTTTGCCTTTTTGACCGATTTTCCAGTTTTCAAAAACCTTGACCGCATAGTTTTCAAGCGATTCCCCTTCGAGTGTCGGAATGGTCAACAGGGTGATCTGGGTTGAGTCGCTCTTTTCAAAATCACGCAGAAATTGTTCCAGCTTCTGTTTGGCTGCTGGTGACACCAGTCCGGCCAGATCCGTGACATAGCCATCCGGGCGGGGGATTTCAAGAGCCAGAGCTGGAGATCCGAGCAATACCAGTAACAGCAGAAGACTCAGCAGCTGGCGCATCAGAATTTCACCTTTGGTGCTGTGGCCGCACCGGCATCAGCTTTGAACATCTCTTTACGCTCCAGGTTCAGGAGAAACTTGTTGGTCAAATTATTCGGAAAGGTCCGGATTGAGCTGTTGAATTTTTGTACTGCTTTGTTGTAGCGCTGGCGGGCGACGTTAATTCTGTTTTCAGTTCCTTCGAGCTGGTTTTGCAGATCACGAAAGTTCTGGCTGGCTTTTAAATCGGGATAACGTTCTGCGACCACCAACAGCCGGGACAGGGCCCCGCTCAGTTTGCCCTGGGCCTGCTGGAACTGTTGCATGGCTACGGCATCTCCCAGCTTGTCGGCTGAAATATTAACCTGACCCACCTTGGCACGGGCATTGGTTACTTCAGTCAGGGTATCTTTTTCATGAGCCGCATAGGCCTTGACGGTTTCAACCAGATTGGGAATAAGGTCGGCGCGGCGCTGGTAGGTGGCCTCTACATCACCCCAGGCGGCAAAAACAGCTTCTTCATTTTTTTGGATACTGTTGTAACCACAGCCATTGAGAAATAGCAGACTGCTAAGCAGGATCAGTAAGAAACGAACAGACATAGGTTCCTCCGGTTGGGTTTGAATCGGGATCAGGATGATCAGGCACGCATTGTAACACAGATAGGCTGAAATGGTGCGTCAGGAACGTTCAGGTGCTATTGAACGTTCCTGACCGCCGGTTTTGCCGGTCTGGGATCAGGAGATTCGAACTTTGATCCCGCTGGTTTTCTGAGTTGTTGTTTTAGGAAGCTCGACCCTGAGTATGCCATGCTTGTACTGAGCTTCTGCCTGTTCTGAATTTACCTCAGCCGGAAGCGGTATGGCTCTTTCAAAGCTGCCATAGGCACATTCAAGAATGTGATAATGGCCATGGTTGTGCTCACGTTGCAGATGCTTTTCACCCCGCACAACCAGCATATTGTTGATTACTTGCAGGTCGATTTCATCCGGTTCAAGACCGGGGGCCTCCAGACGAACAACGACGCGTTTCGGATCGTCAAAAACCTCGGCAGCCAGAACTCCCCAGCCTGAGCTGCGACGGGCCAATTCCTGCCGATCCGTGTCTGTTGATCCTTCTTTTCCGTGGCCGGGCCCGAAGCGGGTGATAGCCCCGGAGGCCCGTTCATAGAGTTGGTGCCAGCCATCGAGCAGAGAATCCCACACCCGACCGACTCCTTCACGTAACTGTTGCCAGGTTGCCATGGTTCTCCTCCTTTCTCTTTGGTTTGCATTTGAATCATCAGGCTGCATTGTTACTGTCGGCAATATCTTCAAATTCAGCATCGATTACACCATCGTCCTGTTTGCACGACGCTCCCGATGTTGCTCCGCATGTGGTGTCCGTTGCCATCGCACTAGCGGCCTGGTGTAGTTGCTGGGTCGCGGTTTCAATCGTTTTTTTATCTTTACTCTTGAGCGCGGCTTCCAGATTTTTAATGGCTGCTTCAATCGCCTGTTTTTTGTCGGCAGCCAGGTTCTCTCCCATCTCCTCCAGAGTTTTGCGGGTTGCATGAATCAGGGCCTCAGCCTGATTGCTGGCACTGACCAACTCATGGAAACGCCGGTCCTCTTCAGCATGAGTTTCAGCCTCGCGAACCATTCTTTCTATTTCGGCCTCGCTCAACCCGCCGGAGGCCTTGATCACGACCGATTGGGCCTTGCCAGTGGCCTTGTCTTTTGCCGAAACATTGAGAATGCCGTTGGCATCAATGTCAAACGTCACCTCAATTTGTGGCAGGCCCCGTGGTGCCGGATCGATCCCTTCGAGGTTGAACTGGCCGAGCGACTTGTTGTGAATAGCCTGTTCCCGCTCTCCCTGCAAGACATGTACAGTAACCGCAGACTGATTATCTTCTGCCGTCGAGAAAACCTGACTGGCCTGTGCCGGAATCGTGGTATTTTTTTCGATCAGCCTGGTCATGACTCCCCCTAAGGTTTCGATTCCCAGGGACAAGGGCGTCACATCGAGCAGCAGGACATCATCGACACTCCCTGCCAGGACACCACCCTGAATTGCGGCACCGATCGCAACGGCTTCGTCCGGGTTGATATCCTTGCGTGGATCCTGACCAAAAAACTCTTTCACTTTTTGCTGGACCAGAGGCATCCGGGTCTGACCACCAACCAGAATGACACTGTCGATCTCGTTGGCTTTCAGCCCGGCGTCGTTAAGTGCCTGACGACAGGGAGCCATGGTCCGTTCAACCAGATCTTCAACCAGGGTTTCAAATTTAGCCCGATTGATCTTCAGATTCAGATGCTTGGGGCCACTGGCGTCGGCAGTAATAAAGGGAAGATTGATGTCAGTCTGTTCGGTGGACGACAACTCAATTTTGGCCTTTTCTGCCGCTTCTTTCAACCGTTGCAGAGCCATCTGGTCTCCACTTAAATCGATCCCCTGATCCTTTTTGAACTCATCGGTGATGAAGGAGATCAGACGGTTGTCAAAATCTTCTCCGCCGAGGAAAGTGTCCCCATTGGTCGACAAAACCTCAAACTGCTGTTCGCCTTCGACATCAGCCATCTCGATGATCGAAACATCAAAGGTTCCACCACCCAGGTCATAAACGGCAATCTTCTGGTCGCCTTTTTTATCCAGCCCGTAGGCCAGGGCGGCAGCGGTCGGCTCGTTGATGATTCGTTTGACTTCCAGCCCGGCAATTTTGCCCGCATCCTTGGTTGCCTGGCGCTGCGAATCATTGAAGTAGGCCGGAACGGTAATGACCGCTTCACTGACAGGCTCGCCAAGATAATCTTCGGCAGTCTTTTTCATCTTCTGTAGAATTTTGGCTGAAACTTCCTGGGGTGAAAGTTTTTTACCGCCAGCTTCAACCCAGGCATCTCCATTGTCTGCCTTGATGATTTTGTACGACACCATGCCTTTGTCCTTGGCGACCAGACTGTCATCGTAACGGCGTCCGATCAGGCGTTTGATGGCAAACAGGGTGTTCTGTGGATTTGTGATTGCCTGACGTTTGGCCGACTGGCCGACCAAAACATCCTTTTCCTGGGTGTAGGCAACAATCGAGGGTGTTGTCCGCCCCCCCTCTGCGTTTTCGATAACCTTTGGCTGATTGCCCTCCAGAACCGAAACGCAGGAGTTGGTGGTCCCCAGATCAATACCGATAATTTTGCTCATAGTGTGTATCCTCCTTGGTGATTTTTTTATTGGAGCTACGCCTTGGAAGCGAGACTCTCAATTTGTTTTCATGTTCTGGGCACAGCTGTATATCAAGGGATATGCCAAGGAGAAAATCCTGCAATATCAGCTGTTTGATTATTTGAGAATGGATTGCAACGTCGCAGCGACTGTCGCGTGAGACATGTTTGCGACAGCTGCTGCGACCTGTTGGAAGAGGAAGGGTGGCTCCCTGTGAGGTTTGCCACGGGTTCGAGGATAGCCCGGCAGGTTAAAAATAACGCTCCATAATACGAGCGGTGAAGTCATCAATGGTTTCAGGTGTAATCTGGTATTCGGCGCAGATGTTTTCAGCCTGTTTCCGGTGTTGCGGGTTTGCCATAGCGGCAAGTCCGGCAAATATTCCTGTCCGACGACCAACGATATAGACTAGCTGATCTTCAGGTTGCAGAGCCAGAAACTGTCGTAATGGTGCCGTCAAGCGTTCCTTGTCCTCCGGCAGCTGTCCGTCTACTTCCTGAAAGAGGTTGAGGATATGATCACTCTTGATCCGGCTGCTGATGCCATCCAGGTTGTCGATCATCAACAGTAACTCTTCAGCCATCCTCACATCGCCGATTTTACTGAAGGTTCCAGCCTGACAATCCTTGTATATATCGAGTTTTTGGGAGATTGCCAGGGTTCTGATGCGGATAAAATCAGGATTAATCTGGTTCAGGGCGTCAGCCGTTTCTAGCGCATTTTCCCGACTGAATTTGTCCCCCCCCAGACCGGGCATAAAGTATTCAGACAGTTCAATTCCCGCACGTTTAACCTTTTGTCCGGCAATGACCTGGGTCTGCTTGTCGACGCCTTTTTTGACAAAATCAAGGATTTCGTCGGCGCCAGATTCCATGCCGATATGAATCCGGTTAAGTCCGGCTGCTGCCAGTCTGGACATGTCCTCGTCGCTGATTCGTGCAATTGAATGGGAGCGGGCGTACGAGGTGATCCGTTCGATTGCGGGAAAATATTTTCGCAGATAAAGCAGGATATCGACCAGTTTGTCTGGCTGAATAACCAGGCTGTTGGCATCTTGCAGGAAAACCGATTTCATCCCGCTGCGTACCCAGTTCAGAGCAGATTGAAAGGCAAGTTGTTCACTGGCAGGCTCGGCAGGTTCCAAGGCCAGCAACTCTTGTTGGCTGCCTCCTCCTGGTTGATTCAAAACCTGTTCAATTTTGCAGACATGCTGATAAATACTGTCGATATCCTGCTTGATGTGCTGGAGCGAGCGCAGGCTGAAGGCTCTTTTTTTGTAAACACCACAGAAAGTACATTTGTTCCATGGACAATTTCGGGTGATTCGCAGCAGCAGGCTCATGGCCTCACTCGGTGGACGAATCGGACCCAGTTCGTAGCCCTGATAGCTAGTATTCATTGTTGTTTTCTCCTTCTTTTTATCTTGTCATATCACGCTCATCCGTTTGCAGGCAATCAACATAAACTGAATGACGCAGTAATTGCTGATACCCGGAAACAGATTTTATTTTTTACATAAAATTAAGTACATATAATTTATTTTATGTGGTTATTGTTGTTTTATTAAAATTGCTTGCAAAACCAGCTTTGCTAGATATGGTTGTTCCCTGACTCTGGATAAAACCTCTAACTCCTGAATTTCATAAATCATCGTTTAAATGGATCGAAGAAAGGAGCAGGAAATGAGCTTCAATTGGTGGAAAAACTCTACGAAACACTTTTTTTGTCTCATGTTGACAGCTGTGATGTTGACAGGCCTTGCTGCCTGTGGTGGTGGGGGAGGGTCAACATCAACGACAGCTTCAAGTGCGACCCTTTCCGGTGCCGTTATCGATGGCAAGGTCAGTGGAGCAACCTTGACTCTTTACAGTGATCAGGCAATGACCACCGAGGTTGGTTCGGGGACAACAGATTCACAAGGGGCGTTTGATGTAACGTTGACTGTGACGACAGCCCCCGATCCCATTTACATCAAATCTACCGGAGGGATCGATATCGATACCGGTCTGGCGGCTCCGACGATGTTGTTTGTCGGTAATACCACCGGTGCGAACGGGTTGTCTTCGTTCAACATCACGCCCCTGACCGATGACGTTTTTGATCGGGTTTCAAAAGGGGATAGTCTATCTGCCGCCCAGGGAAATGCTCGAACCGCTTTTGGGCTAAGCTCAAATACTGGCACCAACGGGTTGTATGAAGATCCTTCAAGTTCAGCCAACACCGGGCTTAAAACGGCCGCATTCAAAAAACTGACTGCGGGAACCATCGGCGGAACGATTTCGGCGGGCGATTACAAAATGTTCGTCATAAGTATCGATGAAAGTGCCGTAGGCACCCAAACCTTGAGCAGTATTGCTGATCTGGTGAATCCGTCCAATGGGATGTATATCGAAGCCTCAATTCGGGTCGATGCCAACGGAGATATCAGTAGCCTGACGACTGGTCAGTATTTCAAGGGTAAAATCTCTGGATCCAGTATGTTGTTTGATATTGTCGATAACCTGACAAATCCGAACAATATTACCCGGATTGTCGGTAATATCGGCCTGAACGGAAGCGTGGCCGGTAACTTTACCGATGTTGATTTAACAACGACTCCGGTAGGTGTGACCAAAGGGGTATGGGTCGGTTCTTTAATCCCTACAACGGGTATCGATACGACCGGGCTTAATAGTTTCGTCAATGATTTCTATACCCCGGGGTCTTCAACGGGACTGATGAATGTTGTGGCACGGGATATCTTTAACAGCGGAGCAACCCCGCCGCGGGTCTCCTGGGGACAGGTTGCGGTTACAGCTGTTGACACCAGTGCGGGAACAGCAACGATGAGCGCAATGACGTTAAGAACTGATGCCGGTTCGGTTGCAGCCAGCAGTGGTTTGTCAAGCAGTCTGCCTTTTTTGGCAGGAAAATATATCAAGTCGTCAGACAGCATCCCGGTTCCAACCAACCTGCTGGTTTTTGAGTTTGATGCCGGTGGCGGTGGTGACAAAACATATGTCGCCACGGCAGTTGGCTTACGGCGTGGGATCTATTTTTACGTTCCTAATGCCACTGGTAAGGTGGAAAGTGTCGGCGAGTCTTATTTGTCCAAGGTAGACAGTCTGGCGCCCAGTGGTTTTACGGCCGGGGCAACCCATGATGTGACTACGGCAAATATTCATCCGGGGATGCCGGGCAATCCACGCTCCAACGCGTTGTCAGAAGGGTTGACGCCGTCTGATATTGGTGCTCCGATGGTTATTCCCGGTTCCGTAACAGTTGGAAACGGCTATTGGGATCCCAACTCGACCAGTGCTGCTCCTGAGTTGATGGTCTTCCAGGGCAGTATGTTTATTATGAAAAAGGATGATTCAGATGATTTTGCCACCAACCAGATGGTTTCTGGTGGGGCGGATGATCATATTCGGGTGGTTGAATTTTTCGAATCTGGTGCGATGCAGGGCGAAGAAATTATGGGGGGGACTGTTCCGGGCGCCTCATCGCTTCAAATGCGTAATTTCCCCAGTACCTTCATCGGTTTTGTCCATAATCAGGCCGATACCACCACGCCAAGTTTTTCGGGCCGGTTGAATTTTCTGGCAAGGGTTCAATATGCCAGTGATTACAGCAGTTTCGCCAATGCCTATACCTCAGGAAGCTTAACTATAACAGCCCCTTCAGGATCCAGCTCCGGCTCTGCGACCCTGGTGGCGACTCCAGGTGGTGGGACAACAGCGACTTCGACGCTGACCGTCGATGTGCCTCCCTCCGGCACCTACGGAGTTTATCAGATCCACGGAGCTTTGACCGGTGGAGGTTATATCGATATCGTCTGGCCGATTGGGGGGACAAAAGCCCTCTATGCCATCAGTGATCAGGCTGATGGAACAGGAACAATCACTGAAATTGGTGAGGCCTATATGACGCAGTAAACCAACGGGTTGAATTGCCATAAAAAAGGGACGTCGAGAACGGCGTCCCTTTTTTATGGGCGTTTTTTTCTCTTATTGTTTTTTTTCTCCTGACTCGCCTTTAGAAGATCACCGAATGTGCCCATTCCGCTGCTGACCGGCTGGTCAGACCAGGATCTTTCGCTACTCTCTTCAGCAGCGGCAGTTGGAACCAGGGAAATACGTCGTTCTGCAATATTGACCTTTTCGACCGAAACCGAGAGAGTCTGGCCAGGCTTGAGCACTTCACGAGGATGATTGATGCGGCGGCCTTCGCCGAGTTTGGAAATGTGAACCAGTCCGTCAATCCCTTCTTCAAGGGTGACAAAAGCACCAAACTGGGTGAGGCGTGAGACCTTGCCGCTCAGCTGGGAGCCGACCGGGTATTTGTCGGAGACACCGGTCCAGGGGTCGGCCAGGGTTTCGCGCAGGCTGAATGAAAACTTGTTTTCTTCCCAGTCGACCCGTTTGACGGCCAGTTCCAGCTGTTGTCCGACTTGCAATATCTCACTCAGGTCTTCGACCCGGCCATAGGCAACTTCAGAGATCGGCAATAGACCTTCAATAGCACCAATATCGATAAAGGCGCCAAAATCACGAATTGAGGTAACGGTCCCTTTCACCAGCATCCCTTCTTTAAGGGTTTTCTTCAGCTCTTCGCGGAGCTCGCGACGTTCTTCCTCAAGCAGCTCACGACGTGACACGACGATGTTCCGTCCCTGTTCTTCGAATTTGCTGATTTTGAAGGGAAAGGACTGCTCAATGACCTCTTCCAGGTTTTCCGGGCGACGCAGGGCAATCTGTGAGTAGGGACAAAAGGCGCGAACATTGCCGGGCAGTTTGATCTCATAGCCACCCTTGATCTCTTTTTCAACCCGACCATCAACCGGGATCCCGCTGCGCCAGGCCTCTTCAAACTGGGCGGTACCGGTACTTCCACCACCGAGGCGGGTGGTGAAACGCATCTCCCCGCCTTCGCGTGAGATGAAGTAGGCAGAGATTGTGTCGCCGACTGCGACTGTTATCTCACCCTGGTCATCCTGTAATTCTTTGACGTCGAGGATACCTTCTCCCTTTTGACCAATGTCCAGAAACATCCAGTCTGAACCGATTTGCAGGACTCTGGCCTCTGTTTTCTGTCCCAGTTCGAGCCGGGTTGTCCCGCCCATACTTTTTTCAAGCAGTGTTGCAAAATCTTCATCGGTTTGTTCGTCATCGAATTCAGATGTTTCGTTGTTCATGGTCTTAATCCTTTGGGGGCTTTGATACGGGTCAATTCAGGTTATTGGCAAGGGTCTCTGTTCAGTAGGCTGGTTTGAAACTTTCGGCCTGAGCCATCAGCCAGTAACGGGCATAGATCGGATGCTCGGTGCCGTTGAGTAGTTCTCCATTTTCCAGTCGGGTATAAAGCTCGGCGTAGGTCTGGATGCCGACGACACCGGTGCGTTGAAAAACATCATGTGGTTGCAGCATCTCCGGGTGTTCCAGGCCGATGGCTGCGGTAATCTCATTGAGGACGCGCAAGCTGTTGCGATGAAAATTGTAGACGCGTTCGGCTTTGTCTGCCACGACCAGGCCTTTTTGCAGCTGTTTGTCCTGGGTAGCTACTCCGACGGGACAAGCGTTGGTGTGGCATTCCTGAGCCTGAATACAACCGAGTCCAAACATAAAAGCGCGTGCTGCCAGGCAGAAATCTGCCCCGAAAGCAAGAGCCCCGGCCATATTTGCGGCGGTTGCAATTTTGCCGCTGGCCCCCAGTTTGATGTGCTCGCGCAGTCCGGTACCGATCAGGGCGTTGTGGACAAAGGTCAGCCCTTCGCGCAAGGGAAACCCGAGACGGTTGGCAAATTCAAGTGGTGCCGCACCGGTACCTCCTTCGGCACCATCGACAACGATGAAATCTGGTTTGATGCCAGTTGAGATCATGGCTTTGCAGATAGCGAGAAACTCCCAGGGTTGGCCGAGACAAAATTTGAAGCCAATCGGCTTGCCAGCGGAAAGTTCGCGCAACTTGCCAACAAACTCAAGCAATTCAACAGGGGTGGAAAATGCAGAATGATACGCAGGGGAAATGCAGTCGACTCCCATCGGGATATGCCGGGTTTCAGCGATTTCTGCAGTAATTTTGGCTGCGGGGAGAATGCCGCCGTGTCCCGGTTTGGCACCCTGGGAAAGTTTGATTTCGATCATTTTGACTTGTTCAAGACGAGAGTTCAGCGCAAAAAGATCGGGTGAAAACTTGCCTTCACCTGTACGGCAGCCAAAGTAACCACTGCCAATCTGCCAGCAGAGGGCGCCGCCGGGTTCCTTGTGATAACGACTGATTCCGCCTTCACCTGTGGTGTGGTAAAAGTTGCCTTTTTCCGCCCCGGTGTTTAAGGCACGGATCGCGTTGGCACTGAGCGAGCCGAAGCTCATGGCCGAAATGTTCAGCAGCGATGCCGAATAGGGTTGTTGACAGTCAGGGCCGCCAATGGTGACCCGGGGCAGGTCGTTGGCCACATCACAGGGAGCCATCGAGTGCCCCATCCAGTTATGGGTCGGGCAGTAGACATCAAGTTCAGTTCCGAAAGCTTTTTTGGCTTCGATATTCTTGGCCCGTTGGTAAACCAGCGAGCGGATGTCACGATTGTAGGGGGCCCCCTCGCGGTTGTCTTCAACAATATATTGCCGAAGAGCCGGTCCCAAACCCTCAATGACATAACGCATCCGTCCCCAGATAGGATAATTGCGCATCAGGCTGTGCTTTTTTTGCCCCTGATCGTAAAGGCCGAGCACAACCAGTGCGGCACAGATGGCTGCTGGAAACAGCGCCAGAGGAAAGAAATATCCCGCCAGCAGAAAGGCAAGGGTCAAGGCAACAGAAATCTGGAATGGATAAAGGCGATAGCGATGGTCCATGATGTCCCCGGAGAAGGTTTGAAAAGGATTTTCCGATAGTTCATAGGAGAATATCAGTAAAATTCATAGTTGGCCAGTTATCGCCATGGATCTGGATCTACAACCAGTTGGCGAGCATGATTCCAATCCCCAAGGTGTTGACTTCGTGATCATAGTCAATCAGGCTCTCACCGTAGCCAGAGAACCATTGGATATAGCCACGGAGTTGATTGTGCAGAGGAAAGGTATAGTCGATTTGCAGTGCCCCGTGGTTATTCTTGTCAGGGCGCAGATTGTTACGAATCATGATTCCCAGGGTTTGGTTACGCCATTCTTCAAGGGCATAGAATTCAAAGTTTCCCATATGTTTGCCAATGTCGGGGTTGTCATCATCGGCACGTGATTCAGAAATACGCCACCAGGGTTTGATGGCAAAGTAGAGATTGTCCTTCTGGAACATAAAAAGACCAAAAATCCGGTTCCAGCTACGAGAGGTTTCACCCCATTTGCCATTTGATTGGTGAACCATGCCAAGGTTGACCCCCTTGAACCGGACCGGGCCGAGCTGACGGTCGGTTGCAAAATCGAACCAGGCTTCGGGTTCATGATTGGTTTCCCGAAAGGGGGAAGAGCGACTGTTGTTGAAAGCCTGCCAAAAACTGCGGTTGGTGTAGCCAACCCACAGATCACCCGTCTGACCGAAAAGGTCAGAAAATAACAGGGTTTTCAGACTGAGCTGAAACTTAAGTTCAACGGGGTCGATACTGATATCACTGTCCGGAAACTGTGATTCGAAGGGAGTTGACTGCGGTTTGGTGAAATAATAACTGCCGATCAGATAGTTCGGTTTATGTGAGACCAGAGACAAGGGATGGCGGGAGAGTTGCTTGTCCTGCTGACGTCTTTGGTCGATCAGCTGGCCGGATGCGGCACGCAGGGTTTCATCTGAACCCTGTCTGAATTCAGCGGCGCTGGCCGTTGTCGAAAAGATGAGTATGATCAGCCATAGGATCCAACAATAACGCATCTGGAATTCTCCCGTGAATGCGGCTTGAACCAGTTTTGTAAATTATTCCTGCCAGTTACGATGACCACAATGGATGATCATGGTCGTCATATAACTCATTGCCGAGGGGTTAAAATCAGTGAGGTTGTCAATGGCCAGATCACCCTTACCCTGCTCGGCACAGCTGACGAGGCGTGCTGCGGCAAGAAGCTGATATTTCTTGAGTAAATTCAGAAGTTCCTGGATAACACCACCAGCCTTGTAAAGAACAAGGGTTTCACAGTTGGTCAGTGCGGCTTCCACAGCCTCAAGGTCAGTGGCAGACATCAGCAGCAAGCGATCTTCCTGAAGGGTCAGGGCATCATGAAAACGACTGGCCGCAATCTGAAAAGCGCTGATGCCCGGCACAACCTGGATATGCCGAGGATCCATCTCTTCGGCCAGCGCCTGGAGCAGGTAGCTGGTGGTGGCAAAAATCAGCGGATCACCGATGGTAATCATTGCTACTGATTTTCCGGCCTGACAATGCGTCAGAACATTTTGAGCAACGTTCTGCCAGCGTTCTCTGGTCGATTGCCCATCACGTTTCATCTGGTAATTAATGGTCTGGATATCCTGACCATGCAGGTAAGGCTTGATGGCCTTAAGCGCCAGGGAACGGTTGGTCCCTTCAGCCTGGGGGGACAGGATAATATCCGCCGATTCGATCAGTGCAACGGCACGGACTGTCAGCAGATCACTGGCGCCGGGGCCGATACCGATGGCGTAAAAGTGACCCGGTTGGGCCTGGTTTATTGTTGTCATGGTCTTGGTGCTCTTTTTGTCAGTTGTTTTTGATTCCAAAGTCTGGGCCAACGCCCAGCGCCTAACGCCCAACGCCTGAAGCCAATATTTTGTTCAACTCCACCACCCGGGCAAAACTTTGGCTGTTGGCACGGGACCATTTCAGCTGGTCAACCTTCAGATAACGACTCTTCAGTCGCTGGTAGGCACCACGTTCCTGGGGTGGCGTTGGGTTTCGGTTCATAGGGCCAACCTGATAGATGTAAAGATCCGGTTGGTGGGCCAAAATAGCTTCCTGGCCCAATTTGATAATCTTGCGTGTACCGAAATCGAGAGGAGTTCCCCCGGCGACTCGGATGATATCACTGATAATATTATGTTGCCCGGCAACGCTCAGAGGCATGGAACTGATTTCATACACGACCTTGGGACGAGTTGTAAGACGTTGCAGACCGTGCAGTTGACGCCGGAGCCGTTGCGTCAGTTTATTGCCCGCAGTGGTTTGCCTGGTCAATTGGGCCAGGCTGCCGATCTGCTGCAGGATTTCCGCCAGGGTTTGGGGGTTGTAAACGAAGGTTTCGGCCCCGACGGCAGCGCTCATCTGTTCAGAGAAAAAACGGTTTGATGAAATAATAAGCAAATCGGGATTCAGCCCTTTGATCAGTTCGACATTGGGTTTGATATGCGAACCGACCTTCAAGGCCTGGGGAAACTCCTTGAGACTGCGGGTTTTTCCCACCACCTGCTTTTCAAGTCCCAGTTGCAGCAGGATATCTCCCGCAGCCGGAGCCAGAACAACAATCCGTTTTGCCAGAACCGGTTCAGCGAGAAAAAGTAAAACTGTCAGCAGCAGTAGATACCTGGACATCATAGGTCTCCGAAAGTAAGTCAGTGGTCAGATTGGCGCGATCGACGTCTGCCAGCAGGCGGCCATTTTTGAGCAGCCAGAAACGGTCAAAGAAACGTGCGGCCAGATTGATATCATGGACTGGCGAAATGACAGTCTGACTGGTCTGTTGCAGATAGGTAAAAATATCGATGCTGTGTCGCACGTCAAGACTGGCGTTTGGTTCGTCGAGAAACAGGATCTGCGCCTGTTGATTGAGCGCACGGGCCAGCATGACCCGGCGTTGCTCGCCTCCTGACAGCTGATTGAAACTGCGTTTTTCAAGGCGGGTCAGATCCAGCTGAATCAACAGTTCACGGGTCTGTTGGTGATCATTTTCTGATGGCCGACGACCATTGGTTCGGGCAAAACGACCGAAAAGGACCACTTCAAAGACCGAAAAGGGAAAGATGACTTCAGCCTGCTGTGGCAACAGGGCAAAAATATGCGCCCGTTCAATGGGTGTCAGTTGTGGCAGCAACTGCTGATCATATCTGATCGGTTCTGCGGTTTTGAGCAGTCCGGTCAACAGTTGCAGCAGGGTACTTTTACCTGAGCCATTCTCCCCCAGAATCGCCAGTTTTTCACCCTGGGAAACCTTGAGTGTTGGCAGACTCAGGAGGAAATCACCGCGGGTAAAATTCAGCTGCTCAATCAGGAGCTCAGCCATGCCATAGCCTTTCGCGGCGGGTTCGCAGCAGGTAGAGAAAGAAAACTCCTCCCAGCAAGGCGGTGATAATTCCCACAGG
>JAJRWH010000120.1 GCA_024276935.1 Deltaproteobacteria bacterium | reverse complement strand
TACCACAGCCAACAACGGCTGAATCTGCCTCCTGAACAGCGGCAGATCGGTATTCTCTTTCAGGATCTGGCACTTTTCCCCCACCTGAATGTCAAACAGAATATTGCCTTTGGACTGCGAATGCGGCGTATATCCAGAGAAGAAACCGAACAAAAAATCACTGCCATTCTCGACAAGCTGGGAATCGCCTCACTCGCGCAACGCAGCGTTGTCCATTTATCGGGCGGCGAAAAGCAGAAGGTCGCCCTGGGACGAACCCTGATCACCAATCCTCAGCTGCTTCTGCTTGACGAACCGACCGCCGCCCTTGATCCCTCAGCACGCGGAACGATCAGGCGTTGGCTGCGCGATATTCTTATCGATCTGCGCATTCCGACCCTGCTGGTCACCCATGACACCGAAGAGGTCGCCTGGTTCCGCAAAAGGGTCGCCGTTATCGAAAAGGGCAAAATTGTCCAGCAGGGTAGCTATCACCAGCTGCTACGCGAACCCCAAAGCGACTTTGTTGCCCGTTTTGCCGGAATCAATCTGATCAGTGGCAAAATGTGCCAGGAACAGCATGAAACCTTCTTTGTCAGCGACGGCGGAACAAAACTACAGGGCCGCTTTGGCAACGTTCTGCCCGGGCCGGCAACCCTGGCCGTTGCCCCCTGGGAGGTTGCTCTCTTCCGCAAGCCACCTGGAGGCAGCCCGCAGAATATTGTGCCTGGACGAATCAGCGAAAAGATTATTCTCGGTGACCGGGTCCGCATCACTCTGCTTGGTGCAGAAAAACTGGTTGCCGAGATCAGTCACAAGGCCTGGAAAACGATGGGAGAATTTGAAGAGGGGACACAGCTCTACGCTGTTTTCAAAGCCCGTGAAGCTCGGATTATCTCATCCTGACGAACGGGATAGCACAAGTGAAAAACAGCATAATCAAAATCTTTTCTTGCGCTGGAACCCCGGATGATAGTTTATTCAAACAGGAAAAATCACTGGAAGGCAAAGGAGAACCCGTATGACTGCAACAATTGTCGCAACCTGTATCAGTAAAAACAAGGGCGAGCGCAAAACCCCGGTCGATCAAGTCGAGTTGCGCCAGGAACATGGCATTGTCGGTGATGCTCACGCCGGTGACTGGCACCGCCAGATCAGCCTGCTGGCCAGTGAAAGTATTGCCAAAATGAAGGCCATGGGTCTGGATGTCGACAATGGTGATTTTGCCGAAAATCTGACCACCGCAGGAATCGATCTGGTCGGCTTGCCCATCGGGACCCGCCTTAAAATTGGCAAAACCCTGCTTGAAATTACGCAAATCGGTAAGGAATGCCATAATCGCTGTGCTATTTACGAACAGGCAGGGGATTGTGTCATGCCCAAAGAAGGAATTTTCGCCCGGGTGCTTGAAGGGGGAACCATTCAGCCGGGTGACCAGATTATCCGCCAGGAAACATAACAGGAGCATAGAATGATCAGCTACGCAGAGGCCATCTCACTGGTTCTTGACAATATCTCTCCTTTGCCCGCGATTGAAAAACCTCTGGATGAGGCCTGTGGCCTGGTTCTGGCAGAAAATATTCAGGCGCGTTGGGATATGCCCCCGGCCGATAACTCGGCCATGGACGGCTTCGCCTTTTCCTTTGCCGACTGGAAACCTGGTATCCAGCTCCCCGTTATCGGCCGCAGCTATGCCGGACATCCCCTGGATCAAAGGGTGCCACCGGCTACGGCGGTCAGAATTATGACCGGAGCTCCCATGCCTCAAGGCTGCGATACCGTGGTACCGATTGAAGAGGTTGAAGAAAACGGAGACAACATCAAATTGCCCGAGGTCTGCAAGCAGGGACAACATGTTCGCTATGCGGCAGAAGAATTTCATCGTGACGAGACCCTGCTCTCAAGCGGGACCTGTCTGCATGCTGGCGAAATTGGCCTGCTTGCTTCTGCAGGGATCACTAGCGTACGGGTTCATCCCATCCCCCAGGTGGCTATCCTTGCAACCGGTGATGAACTGGTCGAGCTTGGTCAGCAACCGGCACCGGGACAGATCGTTAACTCCAATCTCCACTTGCTGGCAGCCCGTCTCAAAGAAGCAGGTATTTCAACCCTCTCACTCGGTATAGCCCAGGACGATGAGACGGACCTTGATCAGCGGCTGCGCCGTGGCCTGCAAACGGATCTCCTTTTGACCAGTGGCGGGGTATCCGTTGGAGATAAAGATCAGGTCCAGGATGCCCTTAACCGGATTGGCTTTGAAAAGGTTTTCTGGAAGGTGGCGATAAAGCCGGGCAAACCAACCCTGTTCGGAAAAATCGACACCCAGCCGGTTTTTGGTCTGCCGGGAAACCCGGCAGCCTCGGCGGCCACCTGCGAAATATTTATTATTCCTGCGCTACGCAGACTCGCCGGACATAAAAATGCTCTCCCGCCACGGCTCAAGGTGCGCCTCGCCGCACCGGTCAAAGGGGGAGGCAAACGCCAGACCTTCATGTGGGGCAGCCTCCATCTCGAAGCGGGTGAATACCTTTTTACGGTATCCAACCGCCAGGGTTCAGGACAAAACCGATCTCTTCAGGGAGCCTGTGCCCTGTTACCCGTACCTATTGGTTCCCCCGACCTGCAAAGTGGAGATGAAGTCGACGTTTTATTAATCCGCCTGCCGGCCGGTAGCAATGTATACAGGTGACAGATGCGTTGTTTTTTTCCGTTTTCCGTTGTATCTTGTGAGCCTTCGCGGAATGACACCGCAATTTCACTCGCAAATCTGACAGATTCCCCCCGCGGGGATGATGCCTAAGGAGAAATAAATATGTTCGGACTTGGTACTCAGGAACTGCTGATTATTCTGGTTCTGGTAATGATTGTCTTTGGCGCGGGTAAACTGCCTCAGGTCGGTGGTGCCCTCGGCAAGGGACTGCGCAATTTCAAGAAAGGCATGAACGATGCCGGGGAAGAGATCGAAGAAGCGGATGTTTCGGAGATCGAAAAGAAGGATGAAGAGAAAAAAGAAGACTGATTCCAAACCGGAATTTCGAATAGAAAAGGAGCGGCCGTTTCCGGCCGCTCCTTTTCTATTGCCTTTTACTCTCCCCAACGCCAAGTGCCGGAAGCCCAACGCCCGGTTTAACCACCAATCCCCTGCATTTTACGTCGTCGTACCGGTTCTTTCTCTTCCGCGATGCGATGACGCTCTGGTTTTGTCGCAACGGAACCCAGCAGTAATTGCGCCAGTTCCACATCAGTGCATCCCCGACGCAGCGCCGTGCGCAAATCGATTTCATCATCACTGAAAAGACAGGGCCGGATAGAACCATCAGAAGTCAAACGAAGCCGATTGCATTCAGCGCAAAAATGCTCTGAAACCGCCGGGATAACCCCAACCATCCCTCTGGCTCCTGCAAACTGATAGAGTCGGGCCGGGCCCAGTGGACCCTGTCGTTCAATCCTGGTCATGGGGGCAATCGACTCCAGCACCTTGATAATTTCAGTCGCCGCAACCCGACTTGCCGGAGAATAATCGAGCCCACCACTCACCGGCATAAATTCAACAAACCGGACCTGCCAATCCTGCTCAAAAGTCAAACGGGCGAAATCGCCAATCTCATCATCATTCACCCCACGAATCGGAACAACGTTGATCTTCAACGGTTTGAGCCCGGCAGCTTCGACCGCCTCGATCCCGGCCAGGACCTGTTCAAGTCCCGGGCGACGGGTCATCTGCTCAAACCGGTCCGCTCGCAATGTATCCAGACTGATATTCACCCGTTGCAAACCGGCCTGTTTCAGTGCGAGTGCCTGATCTGCCAACAACATCCCATTGCTGGTCAGGGTCAACTCAGGCTTTTCCGGTAGTTGGCAAAGTCGCTCGATAAAAGCCAGCAATCCCTTGCGTACCAGCGGCTCGCCGCCAGTCAAACGGATTTTTCTCACCCCCAACCCGACAGCAACCCGGGCGACCCGGAAAAGTTCTTCAAAGGAAAGAACCTGACCATGACCAATTGAGGGAACGCCCTCTTCAGGCATACAGTAGCGACAACGCAGGTTGCAACGGTCCGTTACTGAAATCCGCAGGTAATCAATTTTTCGGTTATAGGTATCACGCAAGAGAAAAACACCTCAAAGGCTTGCTATCCACTGGTTTTCAGAATACTCTCTCCGCCGCCGACAGACAAGACAAATGCCAGTTTTTTCACTTTTGACAACTTGTATTGCAGTAAAAAATCGTGTTAGCCTGCAAAATATTTTACTGTTGGCAGATCAAGAATTCTGGAGCAAAAGATGAGTAAGGCACTAGGGCTTATGTCAGGCGGTCTCGATAGCAGCCTGGCGGCAATGACTCTGATGCGTCAGGGGATCGATGTCACGGGGATCGCTTTTGTGACTCCCTTTTTCGGTGCAGGCAAAGCGCGAATCGCAGCAGAAAAGATCGGTTTTCCCCTGATCGTTAAAAACATCAGTGACATCCATTTACAAATGGTTAAAGAGCCAAAATATGGCTACGGACGCAACATGAACCCCTGTATCGACTGCCACGCGATGATGTTTCGCCTGGCCGGAGAAATTATGCAGAACGAAGGTTTTGATTTTCTTTTCTCAGGCGAAGTTCTCGGCCAGCGTCCGATGAGTCAGAACGCCAATGCCCTGCGTAGCGTCGCCAACTATTGTGGCCACCAGGAAAAAGTTTTGCGTCCCCTGTCGGCCAAACTGTTGCCCATCACCGAGGTTGAGGAAAAAGGACTGGTTGATCGTGAACAGTTGCTCGACATCCAGGGACGTTCCCGCAAACGCCAACAGGCCCTGGCGACTGAATGGGGATACGGCGATTATCCTTCGAGCGGTGGTGGTTGCCTGTTGACCGAAGTCGGTTTTTCCGATCGGCTGCGCGACCTGCTTGAACATGACCCTCAGGCAGAGGTCACGGATGTTGAGCTTCTTAAGGTGGGCAGGCAATTTCGGTTGTCTGACCAGTGCAAGCTGGTTCTGGGCCGTAAACAGGCTGACAATGAAGCCCTGGCAGAACTGGCCAGACCAGAGCAGGTTCGTCTGCGCTGCGCCCACTTCACCGGTCCATTGGGCTTGCTTTGCGGGACATTTACCGAGAAGGATCTTGCAACCGCTGCAGCCATTGTCGCCAGTTACGGTAAAGGAAAAGCTGAAGCTGATGTTGAGGTCCTGCTGATGCAGAACGGTGAAGAAAAGCAGCTTAATGTTGCGCCATTGCCCAGGGAAGAGTCAAAAAAACTGATCCTGTAAACTAATCCGGGCGGAAGTCATTCGAACTTTCGCCACGGCATTACAAATAAAAAAGCCCCCGGCTGATTGATTCAGCCGGGGGCTTTTTTATTTTAGCTTGACCTGACTTACATCATGCCAGGCATTCCGCCGCCCATGCCACCAGGCATAGCTGGCATACCACCACCAGCATCTTCAGATGGCTTGTCGGCAATCATGGCTTCGGTCGTCAGCATCAGACCGGCAACCGATGCCGCATTTTGCAAAGCGCTGCGGGTCACTTTGGTCGGATCGAGAATACCGGCTTCAAGCATGTCACAGTAGTTGTCGTTCTTGGCGTCATAACCGAAGGCACCTTTACCACCGGCAACCTTGTCAACCACAATCGCTCCTTCCAGACCAGCGTTGATCGCAATCTGGCGAATCGGAGCCTCAAGGGCACGAATGATCAGGTTGACACCGAACTGCTGCTCGTCAGCCAGTTTCAGCTTGCGTACCGCATCGAGGCAACGGATCAGAGCAACACCGCCACCAGGAACGATACCTTCTTCAACCGCAGCACGGGTCGCATGCAGGGCATCCTCAACCCGGGCCTTCTTCTCTTTCATTTCGGTCTCAGTGGCAGCACCGACTTTAACCACGGCAACCCCGCCGACCAACTTGGCCAGACGCTCTTGCAGCTTCTCGCGATCGTAATCGCTGGTGGTCTCTTCGATCTGGCTGCGGATCTGCTTGACCCGACCGTCGATAGCAGCTTCCTCACCGGCACCATCAACGATGGTGGTGTTATCTTTGTCAATCACGATACGCTTGGCGGTACCGAGCATATCGAGAGTTGCGTTTTCGAGGCTGAACCCGACTTCTTCAGAAATCAGGGTACCACCGGTCAGGCAGGCGATATCTTCGAGCATTGCCTTACGACGATCACCGAAGCCCGGAGCCTTGACAGCCGAGATATTCAGGGTGCCACGCAGCTTGTTGACCACCAGAGTTGCCAGTGCTTCGCCATCGATATCTTCAGCAATAATCAGCAGCGGACGACCTTGCTTGGCAACCGGCTCAAGAATCGGCAGCAGATCTTTCATGGTGCTGATCTTCTTGTCATAAATCAGGATCAGTGCATCTTCAAGTACTGCTTCCATACGCTCGGCATCGGTCACAAAGTAAGGAGAGAGGTAACCGCGATCAAACTGCATTCCCTCAACGGTCTCAAGGCTGGTTTCCATCGCCTTGGCCTCTTCAACAGTGATGACACCTTCTTTACCGACTTTTTCCATCGCCTCGGCGATGATGTTGCCGATGGTCTCGTCACTGTTGGCCGAAATGGTACCAACCTGAGCAATCTCGGTGTGGTCCTTGATCGGTTTGGAAAGCTTGGCCATTGCCTCGACAGCAACCTCAACAGCCTTGTCGATACCACGCTTGATTTCCATCGGGTTGTGCCCGGCGGTAACCAGCTTGACGCCTTCCTGATAAACAGACTGGGCCAGAACAGTCGCGGTGGTGGTTCCGTCACCGGCAACATCAGAAGTCTTCGAAGCAACTTCTTTGACCAGCTGGGCACCCATGTTTTCAAACTTGTCTTCCAGCTCGATCTCTTTGGCAACGGTCACACCGTCCTTGGTGATCAGCGGAGCACCGAAAGACTTGTCGATCACAACATTGCGACCTTTGGGACCGAGAGTAACCTTGACCGCATCGGCCAGAGTATTGACGCCTTCAAGAATCTTGGCGCGGGCATCTTGAGAAAAAAGAATCTCTTTAGCCATGATATTTATTCCTCCGTATGAATTTATTCAGTAACGTTTCACAGCCGTTTCGATTTTGTTTCCTGGCAAGGCGCGAGCAGCACAGAAGCGCAGCATAGCTTTATGCTATGTGAGCATTTGAGCAGCACAGCAACGCCGCCAGGGAGCAAAAGCGGAACTGCTTACTCAACCACGCCGAGGATGTCGTCCTCGCGCATGATCAGATATTCCTGACCGTCAACCTTGACATCACTACCGGCATACTTACCGAAAAGCACCAGATCTCCAACTTTGACATCCATCGGAATCAGCTTGCCATCTTCGGTCATTTTGCCTTTACCAACAGCAACAACCTTGCCCTCCTGAGGCTTTTCCTTGGTCACCGTGTCGGGAATGATGATCCCTCCTGCGGTGGTATTTTCCTCTTCAATCCGCTCGACAATGATACGATCCTGCAAAGGTCTCAGTTTCATTTCTTGCTCCTTTCCTTCTGACTATTCACGATTTCTGGCCCATTGATGGGGCCGGTTCAAAATAAGAGAAACCGGGTTGCCATAGAGACAGGGACCGGCTGAAAACATTGTTAGCACTCCCTTGAAGACAGTGCTAACAATTTGGGATAATAATCGCTTCGGAGGAATTGTCAAGAGGTTTGTTAGCACTCAGCCAAAAAGAGTGCTAAAGCAGGGGGAAAACCGTTTGAAAATCAGTTTCCGGCCAACGCCTCGCGCAGTTTCTGCGCCATGCTGTCAGCGATTTTACCTGCCAGCTTGCGCCGGGCATCTGCCAACGAAAGATAATCCTTCTCGTAGAAGACCTCTACGGGATAGTCGAGTTGCAGGGTCGGCTCGGATCGCCCTGGCTGAAAAAGACGGATACGGCTCTTCGCCCGGATCGTTGCGGTCGAACTTCCCGCCTCTTCAACGTAGGCAAAAACTTCACCGGTCACATAATCTCGTTTGCCAAGCCAGGCTGCATCAATCGCATCAAGGCCCTGCTTCAGAATGACATACTCAAGGCCGACCGGCGATGGCCCCTCATTCAGTTGATCAACAAAACGATCAAAAAGCCCTTCACTGACTCCGGCGGGCACCATGATGGTTGTAAAAGGAACGACGAAGACTGTCTGGGGATGGGTTGGCACGCTAAAACCCTCTTTCTGCTCAACCTTTACCTGGCCGGTACAAGCCACCAGAATTACCGCACAGACGAACAGCATAAGCCGTACTTTCATTATCAACTCCCGATATTTTTCCTCAAATGGCACGACAGGCACTCAGCCCTGCCCCAAACTCTCGGCGACCCGCAGAAACTCGACGGCCTCATCCAGACGAGCAATAACTCCTCCAAACCCGGCCTGAAACAATGTCACATCATTCTCGCTGTCAAAACTCAGCAAAGAGGGCTGACAACAGGGCGATGCCTGCGAATTGGCGAGAAAAAAAGCCTCTTCGGCGGCGATCATCTGCCCACTGATCTGATCCCCGACCAACAGACGTTGTGCGTTCGGCAGAGTCAAGAAATGTCGCAACCCGCACCCTGCGCAACAGGCAAATATTTTGGCGCCATCAGCTGTGATGATCTGACTCTGCTGATGCGGCAACAACCGTTTTGCGCAGACAGAACAGAACCCGCCTGCGGGTAAATCATGTATTCGGGCCACGGCTCCACCGTGGATCCTTCGTAAGGCCCCACGATTGAGGAGACTCTGTAAATCACGATGAATCGTCATCCGCGAAACCTGAAAATACCTGGCAAGCTCGCTGGCAGACAAACCCGCCTCACTGGCAAGCAAAGCAACGATTCGATTCTGGCGTTCGTCACGCTTCATGACAACCTCAGCCTCCCAAAAATCAACGCGCGACAGTTTAACACAATTTGTATCCGCTGTATTTTCCGGAAAACGATATTCGCCTTCTATCAACCACAAACCGGGTCCCATGTTTACCAATGCCGAACACGATTTAGCTTGGATAAAACTTTTTATCTTCGATAAATATTGCTGTTGACATTTTCTACCATGTCCGCTATACCCATGCTGTCATAAAACCATATTCTATTTTCTGGAAAAACCCATGGAATTCAACATCGGAGTCAAGATCAAACAGCTGCGCAAGGAGCGTAAGCTGACCCTGCAGGATGTCGCCAACGAAACAGGATTTTCTCCGGCGTTGATCTCGCAGATTGAAAATAATAATGTTTCTCCCCCCATCGCGACACTCTCAAAAATCGCGCGTTTCTTCGACGTCAAGATGAGCTATTTTTTCGAAGAGGGCGAGGCTGTTGCGAAATACGAGATTGTCCACAAAGAAGACCGCCGAATTGTCAGCCGGGTTATTTCCAAAGACGGAACCGGTCATGGCTACACCTACGAAACCCTCTCCTATCGCAAAAGTGACAAGAAAATGGAGCCCTTTCTGCTGACCGTTTCAGAGCGGGCAACAGAAGAAAATCTCTACAATCACGAAGGGGAAGAATTTTTGCTGATTCTCAAAGGAGAGGCAGAGCTCCTGCTTGACGACGAACGTTTTCTCCTTAAAGAAGGCGATGCCGCCTATTTTGATTCATCAGTCAAGCACCGCCTGCTTTCCAAAGGAAACGGAACGGTTGAAGTTCTGGCAGTTGTGACACGATAAAGACCATTGATGGCAGCACAAAGGCATCCTAACGGAGAGCCGGAGAGACCGCCGAGATGGAGAAAAAAGCTTAAAGATTTTTAGGTTTAAAACCCTTCAAATTGATTCTGCCTTTGACCTTCTCTCCAACTCTGCTCCCCTTTGACTCTGCGTTAAAAACAGTTTTTAGCGTCCCCAATGATTCAGCATAAAACTTGCCTTCTTATATTTTAGAAAAGGACTAACCCGATGAGTCATTTCGAAAAGAAAACCCTGGCCGACTGGGAGGCCCAGGCTAAAAAAGAGAAAAAAACCGAGGATCTCACAGACTTCAAATGGGAAACCCCGGAAGGGATAACGGTCAAACCACTTTACACTGCAGCCGATACTGAAGGGCTTGAAACTGCTGACACCCTGCCAGGATCAGCCCCCTTTATCCGGGGGCCGATGGCAACCATGTACGCGGGTCGACCCTGGACTGTGCGCCAGTACGCCGGATTCTCAACGGCTGAAGAGTCTAATGCTTTCTACAAACGTAATCTGGCTGCAGGCCAGCAGGGCCTTTCAGTCGCCTTCGACCTTGCAACCCACCGGGGTTACGATTCGGATCATCCCCGGGTTGTTGGCGATGTCGGCAAGGCCGGAGTTGCCATCGACTCGGTCGAGGATATGAAAATCCTCTTCGATGAGATCCCCCTCGACAAGGTTTCGGTTTCAATGACCATGAATGGTGCGGTCCTGCCAATCATGGCCAACTATATCATTGCCGCCGAGGAGCAGGGAGTCAGTGAAGACAAGCTGGCCGGAACCATCCAGAACGACATCCTCAAAGAGTTCATGGTACGCAATACCTACATCTACCCACCTGCACCCTCAATGCGCATCATCGGCGATATCATCGAATACACCAGCCAGAAGATGCCAAAGTTCAATTCGATTTCGATTTCCGGCTACCATATCCAGGAAGCGGGAGCCAACAACGCCCTTGAGCTGGCCTTTACCCTCGCCGACGGTCTCGAATATGTTCGCAGTGCAGTCGCCAAGGGACTCGACGTCGATTCCTTTGCCCCACGCCTGTCGTTCTTTTTTGCCATCGGCATGAACTTCTTTATGGAGGCTTCCAAGCTGCGTGCCGCACGCTACCTGTGGGCCAAACTGATGAAACAGTTTGATCCCAAGAACCCCAAGTCGTCGATGCTGCGCACCCATTGTCAGACCAGCGGCTGGTCGCTCACCGAGCAGGACCCCTACAACAACGTCATCCGCACCACCATCGAAGCGATGGCCGCAGTCCTGGGTGGCACCCAGTCACTCCATACCAATGCGCTGGATGAGGCTATTGCCTTGCCAACGGATCACAGTGCCCGCATCGCACGTAATACCCAGCTGGTCATTCAGGAAGAATCGGGAATCTGCAATGTCGTCGATCCACTGGGCGGCTCTTACTATGTTGAAAGTCTGACTAAAAATCTGATCGACGAAGCGCAAAAGATCCTTGATGAAATCGAAGGCCTCGGTGGCATGACCAAAGCCATTGAATCGGGAATGCCCAAACTGCGGATTGAGGAATCTGCGGCCAAGAAACAGGCCGCCATCGATTCGGGACGCGATGTCATTGTTGGTGTCAACAAGTACAAACTGGCCAAAGAAGATCCGATTGAGGTTCTTGATGTCGACAATGCCGCGGTTCGGGAGGGCCAGATTGCCCGGCTCAAAAAAATGCGCGATGAGCGTGATGAGTCAGCCTGCCAGCAGGCGCTTGCCGAGATCACCGCAGCATGCGAAAATGGTTCAGGAAATCTGCTTGACCTGAGTGTCAAAGCGGCGCGGCTGCGTGCTTCTGTTGGTGAAATATCTGATGCAATGGAAAAAAGTTTCGGCCGCCACCGGGCCGAAATCAAACTCGTTTCGGGAGCCTATGGATCTGTGGTTGACTCGGACAGCGACTTCACTGAGTTGAAACAACGTATCGATGCCTTTGCCGACAAAGAAGGCCGTCGTCCTCGTATCCTGATTGCCAAAATGGGCCAGGACGGTCATGACCGGGGCGCCAAGGTCGTTGCGACTGCTTACGCCGATGCCGGATTCGACGTCGATATGGGGCCGTTGTTCCAGACCCCGGAAGAAGCGGCCAAAATGGCCGTCGAAAATGACGTGCATGTTGTCGGTGTCTCCTCGCTGGCCGCCGGACACAAAACTCTGGTTCCACAGCTGGTCGGGGAACTGAAAAAACTCGGGGCCGAGGATATTGCCGTTGTCTGCGGCGGTGTTATCCCACGCCAGGACTATGATGAGCTCTACACTGCCGGGGCCGCCAAGATTTTTGGCCCGGGGACACCAATTACCGTCTCCGCCGGTCAAACACTGGATGCGATTGAAGGGAAATAACCTAAAAGGCATTTTTAACGGAGAGGCGCAGAGAGGGAGAGGCGGAGAGAAAGTCTAAAATCTGTTTTTTGGTTTTGAAACCTAAAGAAAGATTTATGCATTTGATCCTCTCTCCATCTCTGCCCCTCTCCGTCTCTCCGTTAAAATCAAGGTTTTCTATTTTGCCAAAAATCAAGCAAATAGCCGAAGGCGTGCGTAGCGGCAACATTCGTTCTCTGGCCAAAGCGATCACCCTGATCGAAAGCCGTAATCCCGACCACTCCCGGGCTGCCACCACTCTGCTCGATGAGCTGCTTCCCGACTCGGGCCAGGCGATCAGAGTCGGAATCAGCGGCGTTCCCGGTGTTGGCAAAAGCACCCTGATCGAAGCTCTGGGAATGATGCTGATCAAGCAGGGGCATCGCATCGCTATTCTTGCCGTTGACCCCAGCTCACAGCTTTCGGGCGGCTCCATTCTGGGCGACAAAACCCGCATGGAACTGCTTTCACGTGAAAAGAATGCCTTTATCCGCCCCTCCCCCAGCGGCGACAACCTTGGTGGAGTTGCCCGCAAAACCCGTGAAACCATGCTCCTGTGCGAAGCAGCCGGTTACGACATCATCATCGTTGAGACGGTCGGTGTCGGCCAGTCAGAAATCACCGTCGCGTCAATGGTCGATTTTTTTCTGCTGCTTCAACTCAGTAATGCCGGAGATGAATTGCAGGGGATTAAGAAAGGGGTCATGGAGATTGCCGATGCCATTTTGATCAACAAGGCAGAAGGCGAAAACCGTCCCAAGGCCGAACTGGCCCGCCAGCAATATGAAAATGCTCTCCACCTGCTCAAGCCCAAGAGCAGCAACTGGCAAGTCCCGACCCTGCTCTGCAGCGCCTTGCACAACGAAGGAATTGAACAAATCTGGCAAACAATTATCCGCTTCACCACAACATTGAAGAAAAGTGGCGAATTTGATGAAAAACGTCGCCTGCAAGCTCACGACTGGATGTGGACCCTGGTCACAGACGACCTCAAAGATCTCTTCATGCGCGATAAAAATGTCGCAGCACTGCTCCCGCAACTCCAGGCAGGAGTCGGCCAGGGCATCACCACACCCAGCGCCGCAGCACGACGGTTATTGGAAGCATTTCGAAAACCCTGATTTTAACGCAGAGGCGGAGAG
>JAJRWH010000119.1 GCA_024276935.1 Deltaproteobacteria bacterium | reverse complement strand
TAGACGCGAATCATCAAACGGTTCACCGGGTTGGACTGCTCAGAAGGAATCTTGCCTCGAATAAACCAGCCCATCAGGACAGGAACCAGGGTAACCGACAAGAATGCGGAGGCTCCCATGGCGTAGGTCTTGGTAAAGGCCAGGGGCTTAAACAATCGCCCGGACTGCCCGGTCAGGGTAAACACTGGCACAAAAGAAACCGTAATGATCAACAGGGAGTAGAACAGTGAAGGGCCAACCTCTTTGGTCGCCTTGAGGATGACATCCCAGTGGGCTTCATCCGGAGATTTATGTTCAAGGTGCTTGTGAGCATTTTCGATCATGACAATCGCCGCATCGATCATCGCACCTATGGCAATCGCGATTCCACCCAGGCTCATGATATTCGCATTGATCCCTTGAGCGTGCATGATCATAAAGGCAATGAGAATGGCCACCGGCAAGGTCAGAATCGCCACCAGTGCACTGCGCAAATGAAAGAGAAAGAGTGCCGTCACAATAGCAACCACCAGGCTTTCTTCGAGCAGCTTGCCTTTCAAGGTTTCAACCGCCCTCTCGATCAAACCACTGCGGTCATAAACAGGCTTGATGGTGACCCCTTCAGGCAAACCGGCCTGCAATTGATTGAGCTTCTTTTTGACATTGTCAATTGTTTTCAGCGCGTTTTCGCCATAACGCATGACAATGACACCGCCAACAGCTTCACCCTTGCCATCATACTCAGCCAGCCCTCGGCGCAGTTCAGGACCGATATCGACCCGGGCGATATCCTTGATCAGAATCGGTGTGCCTTTTTTATCTGTCGCCACCACCACCTGTTCAAGGTCTGAAACAGATTTCAGATAGCCCAGGCCACGGACCATAAATTCGGTTTCGGCCATCTCGACCAGACGGCCCCCAACATCATTATTGCTACGTTTGATCGCTTTGCGAATCTGTGCCAAAGAAATTCCGTACGCGGCCAGCCGGTTTGGATCAACCTTTACCTGATACTGTTTAACGTGACCACCAATACTCGCAACTTCGGAAACACCATCGACCGCAGTCAACTCGTAGCGTAAATACCAATCCTGGATCGAGCGCAACTCCTGCAGATCGTGGTTTTTACTTTCCAGTACATACTCATAGATCCAGCCAACCCCGGTTGCATCCGGGCCGAGACTCGGTGTCACTCCGGCAGGCAACTTGCCCGCTGCGTAGTTCAGGTATTCAAGAACCCGCGAACGTGCCCAGTACATGTCGGTACCATCTTCAAAGATGATGTAGACAAAAGAGAGTCCGAAAAAGGAATAACCACGAACTGTCTTGGCATAGGGGACCGCCAGCATCTGTGTCGTCAGGGGATAGGTCACCTGGTCTTCGACCACCTGTGGAGCCTGCCCCGAATATTCTGTAAAGACAATAACCTGGACGTCAGACAAGTCCGGGATAGCATCAAGGGGTGTATTTGCCACCGCATAAAGTCCACCAATCACCAAAAATACCGTGATCAGAACAACCATGAACTTGTTTCGCAGGGAGAGGGTAATGATCTTCTCAATCATGACAGGTTCCTTTGGCAAACAGTGGGATCAAAACAGATCATCAAGCTTCTTCTTGGATGAAGAGTCTTCATCCTCGAACAGATCATCACCATCATCAGCAGCTGATGAATCTCCATTATCGGGTTCCAGCATCTTGGAAATAGCCTCACGCAGGCGACTTTCAGAATCGAGCAGGAACTGAGCAGAAACAACTACCCTTTCTCCCAGCGCAACTCCCTTGCGAATTTCAATCATGCCCCCGTCTCCCTGGACACCGGTTTCGATTTCGCGTGGTTCGAATTTTCCTTTATCCAGAGCGACAAAAAGAGTTTTCTTTTCCCCGGAATTAATGACCGCTTCAACGGGAACCGACAGAACGTTTTTCTGCGGATCAGTTTCGATCTCGACATTGACATACATGTCAGGCCGCAAACTCAAATCCGGGTTGGCAAACTCCAACCGCGCTTTGACTGTCCTGGTTTTGGCCTCGACATACGGATACAGATAGGTCACTTTGGCGCTGCGTGGTTTTTCACCCGCATAGGGCAAGGTCACCCGGGCCTGTTGACCAACCTTGACAAAGGGAAGCTCATCTTCATACAGGTCGGCATATACCCAGACTCGTGAAAGATCGGAAATTTCAAACAGGGCAACTCCCGGCTTGACATACATCCCCTCGTTGACCATTTTCATCGTGACGATGCCGCTATACGGAGCATGGAGGATCAAACGTTTCTGAACCTTGCCACTTTTTTCAATTTGGGCAATCTGCCGAGTCGAGATGTCCCACAACCCCAGTCGTTGGCGCGAGGCATCGAGTAATCTCTGGGCCCCGGCAGCAATTTCCGGAAAACTGCTGCCGGAAAGAGCATCAAGGTTGTCTTTTGCAAGCAACAGTTCCCGCTGGGCAGTCACCAGTTCAGGACTGTATATAGCGAGGAGCGGCTGTCCCTTTTTAACCTGCTGGCCCGTCTGGTTGACGTAAAGCTTCTCAACCCAGCCAGCAACCTTGGAATTTATCGAGTACTGGGTCGGCTCTTTGACCCCGATCACACCAACAGTTCGAATCCGCTTGAAAATATCGCCTTCTACGACCCGAGCCGTTCTTACCCCCATATTTTGCGCAGTCACCGGGTCAATACTGATCGTCGCACCACTATTGGTTTCATCTTCATAAACCGGGATCAAATCCATCCCCATTGGTGATTTACCCGGCTTGTTCCGAATGTAGGTCGGATCCATCGGGGCGGCCCAGTACTTGATCTTTTTTTCGGCCGCATCGGCATTTTTAACAACCCCGAAAGTCACCAGTTCACGCTCAATCACCGATTCGGCAATCCAGTAAACACCGACAATCAAAATTGTCGACAACGGCACAAACAACAGAATAAACAGAAACTTACGCATCGGGATTATCCTTCCTGATCAAGGTGAGGGGTAACAACATCAAGACCAGTGGTCGCCAGCAGGCGTGCCACACTGCGGCGCACATCGGACAAAGCTCGAGCATGGTCTATTCGATAACGGTAAAGAGTCAGTAACGAGTCGGTCAGCGACAGAAAGTCGACCTTGTCAACCTGGTAGGCCGCCAGGGTTGCCTTGAAAGCCTGTTCCGCCTGAGGAATAATCCCGCCACCATAAAGCTCTACCAGCTTCTGAGCCTGCTGAAGCTCCGTCAAACTGCGAAACAACTCAAGATCAACCTTGCGCGCAAAATCATTCCGTTGTTGGTAGGCCATACGTAAACCGGCGTCAGCCTCACGAACTGCTGCCCGCCGTTTTGCAACTGGAAAAGGCAGGTTGAGACTCACCCCGGCACTGACAAAGTCTGTTCCGCCATCAGGCAGGTCGTCGTCGCGAAATCGGTACCCACCCCAGAGCTTGAAATCGGGGCGATAATCCAGTTTTGCCAGTTTTCTTTTTTGTTCAAATTGTCCGATCAGCGCATCAAACGCAGCAAAAAGCGGACGATGGTCACGCGCCTGCTGCTGGAGTCCGGCCAGAGTTAAACCAAAAGAAACCTCAACAGGCTCAGGAATATCCCCCAAGGGTAAATCGGTTGCCCGCCCGACCAGGCTGTTGATTCGCGACTGACTGATTTCAGAATTTTTCTGCAGCCTGAGTAACCGATCAAGCAGCCGAGAACGCTCAACCTGTGCCTTAAGAACATTCTGTTGCAGGCCTTTTCCCACCTG
>JAJRWH010000118.1 GCA_024276935.1 Deltaproteobacteria bacterium | reverse complement strand
GTATTCTTGGAAGGACACGTCAGGCAAGGCACTGTATCGTAATTATGGAAACAATCGACTCTCTTTATGCTGGCCAGTTATACCTGGTTCAGTCCACAACGGGTTATCGTTTCAGCCTTGATCCGATTCTTCTGGCAGATTATGTGCGCTTACGCGGGGTTGGGCGTGGGCTTGACCTGGGGAGCGGGTGCGGCATTCTGGCGTTGTTGCTTGCCAGGCGTTGTTCTGATTTGCAAATGGTTGGCTGGGAGTTGCAGCAGTCAATGGCAGAGCGGGCACAGCGCGGTGTCGCGTTGAGTGGTCAGGCGGAGCGGGTGACGATCATCAATGCTGATTTGCGCCAGTATCGTGCGTTGACAGCTTCGGGTGTGTTTGATCTGGTGGTAACCAATCCTCCCTACCGTGTGCCGGGGACCGGGCGAATTGCGCCAGATGATGAGCGGGCCGCGGCTCGTCATGAACTTGCCGGTGGGTTGATCGATTTTTTGGCAGCCTCCAGCTGGGCATTAAAAAATGGTGGACGTTTTGCGATTGTTTATCTGGTCGACCGCTTAAGCGAATTATTGACCGAGATGACAAGGGTGGGGCTGGAGCCGAAACGTTTGCGAATGGTTCACCCGTATTCGGGGCAACCGGCAAAGATGGTGCTGGTCGAAGGGCTTAAAGGGGCTGCGCCTGGCCTCAGGGTGGAGGCACCGCTATTTATTTACCGGCAGGCTGGAGGACGTGATTATACCGAAGAGGTATTGCAGATTTATGCAGATCAGGCGTAGGTTATTTATGAGTCATTTCTGGCCTTGTCCAGTTTTTTCTGGCGGATAAACAGCCTGCGTATTTCCTCTTTCAGGTCCTTGTCCTGCAAGGGGGCCAGGTTCTGCTCAATCTCGGCAAGTTCTGTTGTGGATAAACTCTCGCTTTGCCAGTCAGGGGTTTGTTTTTCGGGGGCTGTTGCTGTGGGTTTGAGATTGCCCCGGCGCAGATAGATATCCTCAATATCGCAATCGGGTAACTGGGCATGGAGTTTCTTGAGGATTTGCGGTTTGAGCATCTGTAACTGTTGCATCCAGACCGGATGATCAACCCGAACTTCCAGGACGCGATCCCGGATGCGCAGGGGGCGCGCACGGCGTGCAATCTGCTCACCGACCACCTTGTCCCAGACCAGCCAGGCCTGATAGCGCGGCAGCCGAGCATCAAGTCCTTTGTCTCCCAACAGTTTTTTCAGCAAGCTCCCGACTGCTTCGGCCTGCTTGAGAGGGGGGCGTTCATTGCGGCTCATTGTTGGCGGCGGCGGATGCGGGCGCCAACAACCTGGCCGACAACCGCACAGGCCAGGGTGAAAGGGATGACCTGCCAGCTGAAATCGAGTGCCAGTCGCAGGATAATGATGAATGGAATCGACAGGTGGATCAATGCGAACCAGCGTATAGAGTATTTACGGCTGGTTTCGCGCAGATAGCCAAGGGGCAGATTGCTGCCGAGGGCAAAGGCCAGCAGGCCGGTCAGTTGCAAAGCGCGATCAGGAGTCACGGTGTAAACTGTTCCTTTCAGGGTGTTGGTTAGCGAGAAAAGATTAGCATGAGGACGGGACTGGAATAAAGGGGAGAGATAGAAATAAGTCGGATCAATCAATGCATTCAAGCTGGGCCGTGAGCATCCCCTTCGGAGTTGTCTTCAAGGGGATGTTTCTGCTGAAAAAATGGCCCAGACATTCTGCTTGCATCGATTGGGCACTCGTGGCATCATGCGCGGCTGTCTGTGTCGGCTAAGGAGTTGCTGTTTTGGTTAAAGAAGGCGATCTGGTTGCGATTTTTCATTCAATTCATCGCGTTATGAAGGTTGAAAAACTGCTGAAACAGGCCGGACTGGAGATTCTGCTGATTCCGGTGCCGCGTCAGTTGACCAGTGATTGTGGCCTGGCAATTCGATTTGCGCAAGAATTACGTGAAGAGGTTGATACCTTGCTGGTGGCCGCAGAGCTTGAAATTCAGGAGCTTTACCTGCGCCAGTCAGACGAATTTGTCAGCTTGAAGGGTTGAGAAAGAGGCCCTTTTCGCTTGACAGGGGGCTTGTCCCCTTCATATATTTACTCTTTCGCCTTTTGGGGTGATTTTGCACCATGTTTGACAGTTTGTCAGATAAGCTTGACGCTGTTTTCAAGAAGCTGCGCGGACACGGGCGGCTGAACGAGCAGCATATCAAGGAGACCATGCGGGAGATCCGTCTGGTTCTGCTTGAGGCCGACGTTAACTTTCGGGTCGTTAAGGATTTTGTTGCCCGGGTTGGTGAGCGGGCAATTGGTCAAGAGGTGCTGAATAGCCTGACGCCTGCCCAGCAGGTGATCAAGGTTGTTCGAGAAGAACTTGCTGCGTTGATGGGCGAGGGTGAAGAGAACGATCTGAACTTGGCCGCGCGTCCACCCGTACCCTTGATGCTTTGCGGTTTGCAGGGGGCCGGGAAAACGACCACTTGCGGCAAGTTGGCGTTAAAGTTACGGCGTGAAAAACGTAACCCGCTGCTGGTCCCGGCAGATGTTTATCGCCCGGCGGCGATTGAACAGTTAAAAACGCTTGGGCGGCAGCTTGATATTGCTGTATTTGATTCGACAGCCGATCAGGACCCGGTCGTTATCTGCCAGCGTGCTCATGAATACGCACAGCTGAATGGTTTCGATACCCTGATTCTGGATACCGCCGGTCGTTTGCACATCGACACCGAGTTGATGGGTGAGCTGCAACGGATTGTAGACGCGGTGACCCCGACCGAGATTCTTTTTGTCGCTGATGCGATGACCGGTCAGGATGCGGTCAATGTTGCGGCCAGTTTTAATGAACAACTGGCTCTGACCGGAGTCATTCTGACCAAGCTTGATGGTGATGCCCGTGGTGGTGCGGCTCTGTCGATTCGCGCCGTTACCGGGAAGCCGATCAAGCTGGTTGGCATGGGGGAAAAACTTGATGCCTTGGAAGTTTTCCATCCTGATCGGATGGCACAACGTATCCTGGGCATGGGGGATGTTCTCAGCCTGATCGAGAAAGCGCAAGCTGCGGTCGATGCCGATGATGCGGCAGAGATGGAAGCCCGTCTGCGCAAGCAGGGCTTTACGCTTGAAACCTTTCTTGAGCAGATGCAGATGGTCAAGAAAATGGGCTCGATGGAATCAATCCTCAAGATGATTCCCGGTGCCGGTAAAGCCATGAAAAAAGCTGGTGACATGCAGCTGCCTGAAAAGGAACTCAAGCGGATTGAAGCGATCATCCGCAGCATGACACCGCAGGAGCGACTCAATCACAAGATCCTCAATGGCTCGCGGCGTTTGCGGATTGCCAAGGGGAGTGGCACCCGGGTTCAAGACGTGAATCAGCTTCTCAAGCGTTTCACCGAAGCCCAGAAGATGATGAAGAAAATGCAGAAAATGGGTCCCAAGGGACTCAAGGGGATGCTAGGCCGTGGTGGTCAGCTTCCTTTTTAATCGATAAGAAGCCGAAAGTAACCTTGAAAAGTCAGTTTTTTCGGATAGAACAAAAGACAGAAACATCGGGAGGAAAAACAGCATGGCAGTGAAAATCAGGCTCGCCCGTGGCGGCGCAAAGAAGAAACCCTTCTATCAGGTCGTTGTGGCCGATGAGCGCTTTCCCCGGGATGGTCGTTTTATTGAGGCCCTGGGCCAGTATGATCCACGTCAGGAGCAGCCGCTGCTCAACCTGAAGGAAGACCGTACTCTTGTCTGGCTGGGCGAGGGTGCTCAACCGACTGACACCGTTCGCCGCTTGTTGCGCGATGCCGGTGTCTGGGCCAAGTTCAAGGCCGGAGAAACTGCACAAGCCTGAGACTGGTCCGAATCCGGGGCCACGGCCCCATCCACCCGGAGGATGACCCATGAAGGATCTGATCGCGTACATCGCCAAGTCGTTGGTCGAAAAGCCTGATGAGATCGAAATTTCAGAGGAAGTTGCCGAGGATGGCTCAATCCTGGTCAAGCTGGCCGCAGCCCAGGATGATATGGGGCGGATTATCGGCAAGCAGGGTCGTAATGCCAAGGCAATGCGAACCCTCCTCAATGCGAAGGCTACCCGTGAAAACAAACGGGCTTCGCTTCAGATCATGGAATGAACCCGGTGCATCTGCCAGGGTGACAGTTAAGGGCAGTTGATGTCGAGTTCAGAGGATTCATTGGTGGAGTCAGGGCTGATCGTGGGAACCCACGGTTTGCGCGGAGACCTCAAGGTGCGACCGCTGTCAGGAGATCCTGCGGCGTTGTTGTCAGCCACTGAGGTTTTTCTGCGCTTGCCGGATGGACGTTTGCACAAGTCAGAACCGCTGCGACAGTCGCTTCATAAGGGTGTTGTTTTATTGCGGTTTTCCGGGCTCGAATCTTTGACAGCGGTTGAAGGTTTCAAGGGATGCAAAGTCCTGATAGACCGGGAGCTGCTGCCGGAACTGGAAGATGGCGAGTTCTACTGGCACCAGATCGAAGGGGCCAGGGTAGTTGATCGCAGCCACGGTGAGCTCGGCCATATCAGGTCGATGTTCACGACTGCGGCCCATGATACCTGGGTGGTCGAAGGCGTTGAGGCAGAGGTCATGATCCCGGTGGTTGCCAGGTTTATTGTCGATATTGATATTGAACAGAAGCTGATTCAGGTTGATTTACCTGAGGGGCTTGTCGAGATCGGCGAATGATTTTTGACGTTTTAACTCTCTTTCCGGCGATGTTTGATTCGCCGATGGAAGAGAGCATCATCGGGCGGGCGGTTCGCCAGCAGTTGCTTGATCTGCGGGTGCATAACTTGCGGGATTGGGCACAGGGGAAACACCTTCAGACCGATGATACGCCCTATGGTGGCGGAGATGGTATGGTCATGAAGCCTGAGCCGGTTGGCCGGGCGGTGGCTGCACTTAAAGAGAAGTCACCAGACAGCCGAGTGCTGTTGATGACGCCCCAGGGCCAGCCGTTTACGCAACGGCATGCGGCTCGATTGTCCCAGGAAGCGGGGCTGATTTTTCTTTGTGGGCGTTATGAAGGTTTTGATGAGCGGATTCGCCAATCGATGGTCGATGAAGAGTTTTCGCTGGGCGATTTTGTTTTAACCGGTGGCGAGTTGCCTGCAATGGTGATGATTGATGCCATCGCGCGGCACCTGCCGAGAGTGTTGGGAAATGCCGGAAGTGTCGGTGGCGATTCTTTTGCCGATGGCCTGCTGGAGTATCCACAGTATACCCGGCCTGCCGAGTACCAGGGGATGAAGGTTCCTGAGGTGCTGTTGTCGGGGGATCATGCACGAATCGCCCGCTGGCGAAGAGAGCAGCAGTTGCTCCGGACTCTGGAGCGACGTCCCGATCTTCTCGAGTCAGCCGAGCTGGATGAGCAGGATCGACAAATCGTAGCGCGATTGCGCAATGAGCGCAAAAAAATATAGCGGCTGCCGCAGGTAGCGCACTTTTTAACACCAAACGTCTGGAAAACAGAGTTTTCACAAAAATAGGCACAGGGAGGAAGAAGGATGAACATCATCGATCAACTCGAAATGGAACAGATGAAAAAGGATGTCCCGGTTTTCAAAGCAGGTGACACCTTGAAGGTTCACGTCAAAATTACTGAAGGTGACAAGCAGCGGATTCAGATTTTCCAAGGGGTCTGCATTAAACGTCGTAGCCGTGGTCTTGGTTCTTCGTACACCGTACGCAAAATCTCCGGTGGTATCGGGGTCGAGCGGGTGTTCCCCCTCAATTCACCGAGCGTCGACAAGATTGAGGTTGTACGCTACGGTCGTGTCCGTCGCGCCAAGCTCTACTATCTGCGCAACTTGCGTGGCAAGGCGGCCCGTATTCCTGAAAAGCGTATGGTCTGATACCGCAATATTCGTTACAATGAGCCCCGGCATTTTGCCGGGGCTTTTTTGTCGAAACTTGTTTTTCGGGAGTTTTTCCCAGATGGCGAACCTTGAATTATTTTCTGACCAGCCGCTTACGACCCTCCATTTTGAACAGCAGGCTCAAGCCCGGGGCTTTAACGCTATTGCCGGGATCGATGAGGCCGGGCGTGGACCATTGGCGGGCCCGGTGGTTGCCGCTGCGGTTATCCTGCCTGACCATTTTGACCTTGCCGGTTTGACCGATTCCAAAAAATTGAGCGAAAAAAAACGCGAAGAACTTTTTCCGCTGATTCGTCAGCAAGCCACTGCCTACGGGATTGGTCTTGCCTCAGCCCGTGAAATTGATCAGATCAATATTTTGCAGGCGACTTTGCTGGCCATGCAGCGGGCGCTGAAAAAGCTGCGGGGGCAGGCAGACTATCTGTTGATCGACGGAATTACACCTCTGCCGGTTAGTCTGCCGCAGAAAACCCTGAAAAAAGGTGACAGTCGCTCCCTGTCAATTGCTGCGGCATCCGTTCTGGCCAAGGTCGCGCGTGACCGAATCATGCTGGCCCTCGACCGGCAATATCCGGGTTACGGTTTTGCCGGCCATAAAGGCTATGGTACGGCAGCACATCGTCGAGCTATTGCCGAGCGGGGTCCGGTCAGCCCGCATCGATTGACCTTTGGTGGTGTCAGAGAATATGCGGAGTCGCCATGACACAGGAACGGCTCAACCTTGGTGCCTGGGGTGAAGAACAGGCCGTTCGTTATCTGCAACGTCAGGGGCTGAAGATTGTGGCTCGTAATTTTTCCACCCCGGTGGGTGAGGTGGATATTATTGCCCGGAACAGAAAAGAGCTGGTTTTTGTCGAGGTGAAAACCAGGCGGAGTAATGCTTTTGGTTCTCCGGCTGAAGCCGTTGGCTCACGCAAACAGCGGCAGATTATTCGTACCGCTCAGTGGTATCTGGCTCAGCAGAAAAGTAAATTGCAGCCAAGATTTGATGTGATTGGTGTGATGCCTGATGGTGAGGGCCAGGCCCGAATTGATCATCTGCCTGCAGCTTTTGATCTGTCAGGGTTTTGATCGGCGGAAAAAATCTTGTAAATTGTGACATACTCCTTTTAATGAAGAATCCGGAGTCAACCGATGTCAATCGATCTTAAAAAACTGGGGATGATGCGCCTGGCGGTTGTTTCGCCCGAACTGAAAGTTGCCGATGTCGATTTTAATCTGGCGGCAATCAAAGCGACCGCACGTGATGCAGGCAGGCAAGGAGCCTCGCTCTGTCTTTACCCTGAATTATCTTTGAGCAGCTATACCTGCGGCGACCTTTTCTTTCAACCGCTGCTGCAACAAGAGGTTGTCAATGCCCTGCTTGATCTGGCTCGTTTTAGTGCGGGAGAGATTCCGGCTCTGGTGGTCGGTGCGCCTCTTGAGCAGGGAGGACGTTTGTTCAATTGCGCGGTTCTGATTGCCGATGGTGTTATCTGTGGCGCCGTTCCCAAAACCTTTTTGCCGAATCGGGGCGAATTCTACGAACAGCGCTGGTTTGCCTCGGCAGCCGAGCGTAACAGTGATCATCTTGTGCTGGCAGGAGAGCCGATTCCCTTCGGCGAAGATCTGTTGTTTCAGGTCGAATCCAGCCCTGAGTTACGGATCGGAATTGAGCTTTGTGAAGATGTCTGGGCCGTGGAGCCTCCGAGTGGATCTCAGGCCCTGGCGGGTGCAACCCTGCTGCTCAATCTGTCGGCCAGCCCTGAGATTCTGGGCAAACGCGATTATCGCTGTCAACTGGTTGCGTCACAGTCTGCACGTTGCCTGGCGGCCTATGCCTATTCGTCTGCCGGGCCCAATGAGTCAAGTACCGATCTGGTTTTTTCAGGTCATTGTCTGATTGCCGAAAATGGACAGATCCTGACTGAAACTGAACGGTTCTGTTTTGACAGCCAGTTGGCGCTGGCCGACATCGATCTGCAACGCCTGATTGGTGAGCGTCAGCGTAACAGCAGCTTTACCAACGCTGTCTCGCAGCGCAGCTATCGGGTGATCGGGTTTAACCTGTCAGCCCCCAGGGTTGATCAGTTGTTGAGCCCCCTCAGCAGAACTCCCTTTGTTCCTGCCAATGCCCAGGAACGCTCCGAGCGTTGTCAGGAGATCTTCTCCCTGCAAACCAGTGGCCTGGCCAAGCGTTTGCGGCACACCGGCAGTCGTAACCTGGTGATTGGCCTTTCCGGCGGGCTCGATTCGACCCTGGCTTTGCTGGTTGCGATTCGGGCTTTCGACAATCTCGGCCTAGCCCGTGAGGGTATTCACGCGCTGACTATGCCTGGCTTCGGTACCACCGGCCGTACGCGATCAAATGCCGAAAAATTGGCAGAGTTGTTTGGTTGCTCACTGCGGGTTATTCCGATTGATAATGCTGTTCGTCAGCATTTTTCAGATATTGGTCATGATGAGCAGGTGCAAAATATCACCTATGAAAATGCTCAGGCTCGTGAGCGGACCCAGATTCTGATGGATGTTGCCAATCAGGTTGACGGACTGGTTCTTGGTACCGGAGACCTTTCCGAACTGGCTCTGGGCTGGTGCACCTATAACGGTGACCATATGTCAATGTATGCGGTGAACTGCGGCGTGCCCAAGACCTTGGTCAGATATCTTGTTGACTGGTGCGCGGTGCATGAATTTGACGGTGAAATATCAAAAGTTCTGGCCGATGTCTGTGCGACTCCGGTCAGTCCCGAATTGCTGCCACCTGACGAGAAGGGTGAAATTGATCAACTGACAGAAGAGGTTGTCGGCCCCTATCAGTTGCACGATTTTTACCTCTATCATCTGGTCCGTCTGCATATGCCCCCGCAGAAAATTCTGTTGTTCGCTGAATGGGCTTTTGCCGATGAATACAAATCCGAAGAGCTGAAAAAGTGGCTGCTGGTTTTTTACCGCAGATTTTTCAGCCAGCAATTCAAGCGATCCTGTCTGCCGGATGGTCCAAAAATCGGGACCATTGCCCTGTCGCCGCGCGGTGACTGGCGAATGCCAAGCGATGCCAGCGTTGCCTTGTGGATCAAACAGCTGGAGCAGTCATCTTGAGTGGAACCCTTCACGTTGTTGCAACGCCGATTGGTAATCTGGAGGATATGACCTATCGTGCCGTGCGGATTCTTTCTGAGGTGGCCCTGATCGCCGCAGAAGATACCCGGCACAGCCGTCGTCTGCTTGATCATTATGCCATCAAGACCCGTCTGATTTCCTGTCATGAGCACAATGAAAAATCCCGCAGTCGTGAACTGCTGGAACGATTGCACGCCGGAGACGATATTGCCCTGATCAGTGATGCCGGAACACCGGCAATTGCCGACCCCGGTTATCGCCTGGTACGGGCCTGCCGCTTGGCCGGGGTGGATGTGGTTTGCGTGCCGGGTTGCAATGCGATGATTGCCGGTCTGTCGATCAGCGGTCTTCCGACTGACAGCTTTCGCTTTGCCGGTTTTCTGCCCGCCAAAAAAAATGCGCGGCAAAAGATTATTGAGCAACTTGGTGCGGCAGACCACACCCTGGTTTTTTACGAGACCCCTCATCGGTTACTGGCGGCTCTGACCGATTTGCGACAGATTTGCGGGGCCGAGCGTGAAATTGCCATTGGCCGTGAGCTGACAAAAAAACATGAAGAACTTTTTTGGGGTTCATTGGCTGAGGCCTGTGAGCATTTTTCGCAAAAAGCAGTCAAGGGCGAACTGGTTTTGATGTTGGCTGCGGCGCGTAAGGAACTTCCGCAGGAGACGGTTGAAGAGGCGTTGCAGAGACTGCACGCCGAAGGTGAGCTCAGCTGGAAAGAGATCGTCAAGCAGGTGGCAAAAGAGCAGGGCCTAACCGGTAGCGACGTCTATCGTCGTTCGTTGCCGTTGCGGCAGCGGGATTGAGCGTTCCCCTGTTGGCCCTGCTGATCATTGTCCAGTCTGACCCCTGGTATTTACCTCGGTACTCGATTCCTCTGCTGGGGATGTTGTTGGGAAATACCTTGAACAGGATGACTCTGGGACTGGACAACCTACCTGTAGCGTCTGGACAGGTTGTGTTAATTACGCTGTTTCGTGGGAAGCTTGGCACCGGATTTTTTATCTGACTTAATACCAGTCTCTAAGGCTCAGGCCTTTGATACGTTCAAATTCGCGGATATTACGGGTAACGAGAGTACATT
>JAJRWH010000117.1 GCA_024276935.1 Deltaproteobacteria bacterium | reverse complement strand
AGTCCAATCCCGGAAAGACTCCGTTTTTATATGCAAGCCGGGTGAATGATCCAGATCACCCTGCACACCCCACACCCGCCCCGCCGGACATTCAGCACAGGCAAACTCTTTTCCCAGATACTTCCCCAAGTAATTAAATAGCCGACCCGTTGCCCCGCCATAAGCACAAACCGCCTGAGTCCCAGCTTTTCTGTGTTCAGGATCACCAGAGCCGACGACCTGAAACCATGCGATTGACAGCCAGCGGCGAAAACTGGAAACCAGAACAGGCCGGGAGAACAACAAGATTAAATGGAAATGCGGGATTAACTCCCCGAATCTATCGCCGCTTTTTCTTGGCTCTATCTCCATTTTCCAGATCAGCCCCCGGAATGCCCCGCCCTTCTTCCGCCACCTGGCCAGCCTCTTGCCGAAAACATCAAGGTCCCGTTTGTAGGCCTTACGGTCGATGCCCAAGCACAGCCCATCAGTTTCCGACCATGTGCAGTTTTCGCAGATCGGATCATGTGCGGCCCGGTCCGAATAGGTCAGAGTGCAAAAGAGCATCAACGCTGATTTTTGATTCTTTCCCTGCGCTGCATACTTATCCCACTGGATACTGATTAATGTATCCATCATCCGCCGCCGCGAAGCGGCAGAAAAACCGGCGATTTTTTCGCGCTTTCCGCCTCCGACCGCCGGGGAATCTTTGCATAAATCCGTTGTTGTATTGAGGACCAACCCACCGGGCAAACCGCAAACCCGACCGGTAAAGCGCGGCCCCTCAAACGCCGGGGAGCTTTGGCGGGCGATAGCCTCACCGCCTGACACCGGTCGGTGAGTTATGCGCCCACCAACAAGCCCACCGGCCTGACGGCCTCTAAAATCCCGCCAACGGATAGACCTGTTTATTGATTGCAGATCCGCCCGCGCCCACCGATCAACCGCCACAGACCAACCCGGCAAACCACGGAGCGAGCGCACTACATCCAACGCCGCAGCAGGGTTAACCCTCATAACGACACCACCGAGCGCAACCGCTGGACCAACAACGACCCGGCAGAACCGGCAGAAACACGCCGTTCAATCCCACACATCGGACAGAATAAATAGACAGAATCAGGAAAAATCTTGCTGGGAACAGTTACCGCTGGACTAGAGCAATCCGGGCACAAAACAGGACGAGACATAAAAACACCTCCGGAAGAAATGACCGAAGGCGCAAAAAGGCAAGCCACCCGCGCAGGGAACACCCACGCCGAAAACTTGCCTTTCCGATAAGACTGTGTTAGTAATTTTCACGAGCCTTTTACCTTTGGTCGGGTTTAAGTTCTGAGAGCTTAAAGGGCTCCCACCCCGCTTCGGGTGCAACCGAAGCGGGGCTTTTCTTTATATTGGCAAAACTCCGTCAATAATCCTCTGAGCAATCTCTACACGTGCCCAATGCAACATATCCCGCTGAATTTCCCGCTTGCCAATAATACCACCCGGCAAACGATCACGGACGGCCCACGCATAAGCAGCCAAATCGTCAAGCGTCGATTCTAAAACGACACGATCAACCGCCGTTTCAACCCTGGCCCGCCATTCAGCCGCTTGTTTTTTTCGCCAGTCAGACATAAGCCAAAACCTCCACAAAAAAAAATCGCCAGAATATAAAATTCTGACGATGGATGCAAATCCCCTGTTTCACTGCGAAACGATTTACGAATGTATATTATGTAAACTAGGCACCCAGGGTATTTGAATCATCCAATTGTGGCCAGGTCAAGTCGTCCGCCCCAACGCCTGAATAATTCAGTTTTGATTGCCCGACAATCGTCGCTTTTCAGATAATAATTATTTTGGGCATAGTCAAAAGCATCTTCCCGGGCTTGTTCCAGAAGCCTTACATCTCTTAGCAGGCTTGCGACACGAAAATCCGGCAGGCCCGCCTGTCTGGTCCCCAGAAATTCTCCAGGACCACGAATTTCCAGGTCAGCCTCGGCAATTTTAAAACCATCATTGTTCTGCACCATGACTTCGAGTCGTCGTCTGGCATCCTCACTATACTGTTGGGACGAAATCAAAAAACAAAAACTTTCATCACGACCGCGACCAACCCGACCACGAAGTTGATGTAGCTGGGCCAGACCAAAACGATCTGCATGTTCGATCAGCATAATGGTTGCGTTCGAGACATCAACACCGACCTCAATTACGGTTGTTGCAACCAGAATATCAATCTGGTGGTCTCTGAAGGCTTGCATGGTCTGGACTTTTTCGGCCTGTTTCATCCGTCCATGTAACAGGCCGATTTGAGCTGCAGGAAAATGATCCTTGAGGGCTTCTGCGGCTTCTGTTGCTGCAAGCAGATCCGATTTTTCTGTCTCTTCAACCAGCGGATAGACAATATAGGCCTGTCTGCCGCTTGTGAGTTGTTTCTGCAATAAGTTGTAGGCCAATGCCCGTTGATCGTGCTGATAATGAAATGTTTGCACCGGTTTTCGTCCCGGTGGCAGCTGATCAATGACTGACAGAGCCAGATCTCCATACAGAGTCATTGATAATGTGCGCGGTATTGGAGTTGCCGTCATCACCAGGATATCGGGGTTTTCACCCTTTTGCTTCAGGATTCCTCTCTGCCGGACACCGAAACGATGTTGTTCATCAATGATCCCGAGACCCAGTTTTTTGAATTCGACCCCTTCTTGCAATACGGCATGGGTTCCTACCAGTAAATCGATTTTCCCTGCGTGTAAATCCTGCAAAACATGTTTTTTTTCAGAGGCTTGCAAGCCGCTACGTAACAACGCACAACGCAGACCAAGCCTCTTCAGCCAGGAGTTGAAAATGACAAAATGTTGTTCAGCCAGGATCTCTGTCGGAGCAACAACGGCAACCTGGGTCTGATTTTCAATCGCAATCAGGGCTGCCATTAATGCAACAATCGTTTTACCACTTCCGACATCTCCCTGGATCAAACGGTGCATGGGGGTTGCTGCCATCATGTCATGCTTGATCTCTTTCAATACGCGACGTTGTGCGTCGGTCAGTTGAAATGGCAGCATTTTATTCAGCGGCTTGGTATAGCGATGTTCAACCTTGAATGCAAAGCCCCTGGCAAGCTCAACCCCCTGGCGTTTCAGGGCCAGACCCAATTCCAGAAAAAAGAACTCATCATAGACAATACTGCTTCGGGAAATGTCCTGGCCCTGATCCAATTCAGCCAATGAACTGTCGTTGGGTGGCCAGTGACAACGCGAAACCGCTTGCTGAAGAGGAAGCAATTGACGTTTACAAAGATAGGAAGCAGGAAGTGGTGACTGAAGATATTCTGCAAACTGGTTAACCAGATTGAACCAGATTTTTCGAATACGATATTGGGTCAATCCCTCGGTTAATTGATAAACTGGCAGAATTCGCCCAAATTTCAGCGGCTCTTTTCGCAGCAAATCGGCGGGATCAGTCCCAGCAGGGACAGGTTCTGTCTCAGGATGGTGAATTTCTCGCTGTGGGCCAAAGCTACGGACTTCACCAATAACAACAATCCGCTGACCAACCGAAAACCGTTTATGAAGCCAGTTTTTTCGATAATGGAACCATTTTAGCGAAATACGACCTGTTTCATCACCGACGATAACCTCATAAATGCGTCTGCGACTGCGACCGGTCTGTATTTCTCCGGCGACAAGAATTTCGGCGCAAAAAACCTCAAGACGTGATGTTTGCAACTGGGAAATGGTTCGGAATTGTCGACGATCTTCGTAACGTAACGGAAGGTGGTATAAGGCATCTTCAACAGAGTTGAGCCCCATTTTCTGCAATTTATCAAGCAGCTTGGGGCCAACTCCTGCAACCTGATCAAGAATAATCTTGTCAGGTGCAATGAAGGTCGGGGAATCTGCGGGCATCTGCCCTCCCCTGTCAGTCGGTGAACAGAGCGTTGAGAGCTGTCAGAATATCTTCTACATCAAGTCCATGCGCCATGGCACCCTGCTCCAGGGTTTCATTCATTGCGCCCATGCAACCGACACAGCCCAGGTTGAACTGACCGAGAACTCCGGCAACGCGTGGATCGAGTTGCAGTATTTGATGAAAGGTCATATCGCGGGTTACTTTATTGCTCATGTTGTCCTCCCGATAAGCAGGAAACTATCTCTTTAAATTGTCACAAAAACAGCTCGAAAATGCAAGATCAGTCAATCAGGAATATTCAATATCGGTAATCTCGTAGACCCGGACTCCAGAAGGTACAGAAATTCGGACTTCGTCATCAACTTCATGGCCGATCAGTGCGCGACCAACGGGAGATGTAATGGAGATCTTTCCTTGTTTGATATCTGCTTCGTCTTCGCCAACAATCTGATAGGTCACTTCAGCCTCAGTGTCGACATCAAACAGGGTGACTCGGGCACCGAAAACAATTTTTTCACTGTCAATTTCAGCAGGATTAATCACCTGGGCACGAGCAATTTTGTCATTCAATTCCTTGATGCGCCCCTCAATAAAACCCTGACGATCTTTGGCGGCATCATATTCAGCATTTTCAGACAAATCTCCATGATCTCTGGCTTCGGCTATATCCTGGACAACCTTGGGCCGCTCAACGCGAACAAGGTTTTTCAGTTCCTCCTGAAGTCGGGTATATCCGGCTACAGTTATTGGAATTGAATCGTTCATTTTTTTCTACTCCTTGAAAAAAAACGGCGGGCGGGGAAAACCCGCCCGTCGCTACAGATGATATCGGTCTGTAAAGATTTTCGACCTTTACGGATTGAAATGATACTCCTGCAAAGGTTTAACGTCAAGAGTTTCCCGCTTCAACGCCAACAATCCATCCGTTACCGCCTGGATTCCGGCTACAGTTGTGAAATAGGCAACCTCGTGCATCAAGGCAGAACGTCTGATGGAATAAGAGTCTGTAACCGATTGTGAGCCGAGGGTGGTGTTGAACACCATGCAGATTTCTTTACTTTTTATCGCGTCTACACAATGGGGGCGGCCCTCTTTAACCTTGTTGACAAGTTCAACTTCAATGCCCCGTTCCTGCAGAAAAGCTGCTGTTCCGCGTGTGGCAACAAAACGGTAACCAGCCTCGATAAGCTTTTTCACCGGGTCAAGAATGCCTTCTTTGTCCCGATCTTTGACACTGACAAAAATATTGCCTGACTCCGGCAGTTTGACTCCGGCCCCTAGCTGAGCCTTCGCGAAGGCCTTGCCGAACTCATAATCTATTCCCATAACTTCACCGGTTGATTTCATCTCAGGGCCAAGCAGTGTGTCAACCCCGGGGAATTTAACAAAGGGAAAGACAGCTTCCTTGACCGAAATATGCTGCGGGATAATATCCCCTGCCACATTCAACTGCTTCAGGGTTTCTCCTGCCATCACCCGTGCCGCAATTTGAGCCAGTGGTCTGCCGGTGGCTTTTGACACAAAGGGTACGGTCCGGCTGGCCCGCGGGTTGACTTCAAGCAGGTAAATGGTTTCACCCTTCACCGCAAACTGAATATTCATCAAGCCGATAACCCGCAGTTCCAGCGCAAGAGCAATCGTCTGACGACGAATTTCCTCGATAATTGGTTGGGGCAATGAATAGGGCGGCAGAGCACAGGCTGAATCACCAGAATGGATTCCGGCTTCTTCAATGTGCTGCATAATTCCCCCAATCACCACCTCAGAACCATCAGCCAGGGCGTCGACATCAATTTCGATGGCGTCCTGTAAAAACTTGTCAATCAGGATCGGGTGCTCAGGTGAGGCATCGACCGCATATTTCATGTAATTATGCAGACGGTCATTATCGTAGACGATTTCCATCGCCCGTCCACCCAGAACGTATGAAGGTCTGACAACGACCGGATAACCGATCCGCTCTGCAATCTTCAAGGCTTCTTCGTAAGAACGAGCAATGCCATTTTCAGGCTGACGCAGATTCAACTTGTGCAACAGAGCCTGAAACCGTTCCCGGTCTTCTGCCCGATCGATCGCATCGGGAGATGTCCCGATGATGGGTACGCCGGCTTTTTCGAGCGCAACAGCCAGTTTCAATGGTGTCTGACCACCATACTGAACAATGACGCCTTCGGGTTTTTCCTTGTCGACAATTTCAAGAACATCTTCAAGGGTCAAGGGTTCGAAATACAACCGGTCTGAAATATCATAATCAGTTGAAACCGTTTCGGGATTACAATTGACCATAATGGTTTCGAATCCGGCATCTGCCAGGGCAAAAACGCCATGCACACAACAGTAATCGAACTCAATCCCCTGTCCTATCCGGTTGGGGCCTCCACCCAGAATCATGATCTTGCGTTTGTCTGAAGGTGCCGCTTCACATTCCTCTTCATAACTGGAGTAGAGATAAGGTGTGTAGGCTTCAAATTCGGCACCACAGGTGTCTACCCGTTTGAATACAGGGCGGATTGCAAATTTATGCCGCAGTTGTCTGACATCTTCTTCAGTAATTTCCCAAAGAGTTGCCAGACGACGATCCGAAAAACCATATTTTTTGGCTTCGGATAACAGTTCGCGAAAATCATCGCCTTCGGCAATACGGTTCTTGCGCGTTACCAGAAGAGCTTCCATTTCCAGAATTTGTTCAAGATTACCGAGAAACCAGGGATCGATTCCGGTCAGTTCATAAATTTCATCAAGACTGAAACCGGCCCTTATGGCATCCGCCAGATGCCAGATACGCTCGGCATTGGGGACACGAAGTGACTGGCGCAACTCATCCAGCTCTTTGGTGCTAAGGCAGCGTTGATAATCTTCCGGGGACTTGAACAAATGACTTTCCAACCCATAAGCACCGATTTCGAGCGAGCGCAGAGCCTTCTGGAAACTCTCTTTGAATGTTCGGCCAATGGCCATGACTTCGCCAACAGATTTCATCTGGGTGGTCAGATGAGCGTCCGCCTGAGGAAACTTTTCAAAGGTGAAACGCGGGATTTTGGTAACGACATAGTCGATTGTTGGCTCAAAAGAAGCCAGGGTTTCGCGTGTAATATCGTTCGAGATTTCGTCCAGACGGTAACCAACGGAAAGCTTGGCGGCAATTTTGGCAATCGGAAACCCGGTTGCCTTTGATGCGAGGGCAGAAGATCGAGAAACACGGGGGTTCATCTCGATCACCACCAGACGGCCATCGCGTGGATTGATACCAAACTGGATGTTTGAACCACCGGTGTCGACTCCGATCTCCCGGATGATCGCCAGGGAGGCATCACGTAAAATCTGATATTCCTTGTCCGTCAGGGTCTGAGCCGGAGCAACAGTAATCGAATCGCCGGTATGGACTCCCATCGCATCGAAGTTTTCAATCGAGCAGATGATGACAACATTGTCGGCAGAGTCCCGCATGACTTCAAGTTCATACTCTTTCCAGCCAATGACTGACTCTTCAACCAGAATCTCATCCGTCGGTGACGCGTCGATGCCGGCAATGGCCATCTCCTTGTATTCTTCAAGGTTGTAGGCAATGCCGCCCCCCGTGCCACCCAGGGTGAATGAAGGTCTGATAATTGCCGGAAAACCGACAGTATCAATGATTTGCAGGGCTTCTTCATAACTGTGGGCCAGACCGGAACGAGGAACCTCTACCCCAATGTTGGCCATGGCTTCTTTAAACAGGGTGCGATCTTCGGCTTTTTTGATGGCTGCCAGATTGGCCCCGATCAGTTCAACGCCATATTTTTCCAAGGTACCATTTTCAGCAACGGTAACCGCTGTATTCAGGGCAGTTTGGCCACCAAGGGTCGGCAACAGCGCGTCGGGACGTTCTTGCTCAATAATCCGTGCCAGAGTCTCGGGTGTGACCGGTTCAACATAGGTTCGGTCTGCAAAGTCAGGATCCGTCATGATCGTCGCCGGGTTCGAGTTGAGCAGAACGACTTCAAATCCCTCTTCTTTAAGAGCCTTGCAGGCCTGAGTGCCACTATAATCAAATTCGCAGGCCTGGCCGATAATGATCGGTCCGGCGCCGATAATCAGAATTTTCTTGATATCAGTACGTTTGGGCATGGAACGTCCTTGTCTGTTTTGCAAATATCCAGGTTAGATCAGAAAGATGACAGCTCTCTGGAGCTGGCTATTTTTTGTGGCGTTCAAGCATTTCAATAAAACGGTCGAACAGATAATGCGCATCATGAGGTCCTGGTGAGGCTTCGGGGTGATACTGAACAGAAAACGCTGGATACTTTTTGTGCCAGATCCCCTCGACAGTCTGATCATTCAGATTGACATGAGTGACGTCAATATCATCCCCCAGTGAATCCGGATCAACCGCAAAGCCGTGGTTCTGCGAAGTGATTTCTACCCGCTTTGTGGTTTTGTCCAGAACGGGTTGATTGCCACCGCGATGGCCGAATTTCAACTTGTAGGTTTTGCCCCCAAGCGCAATCGATAGCAGCTGGTGTCCAAGACAGATGCCAAAAAGAGGAACCTTGCCAAGCAACTGCTTGATGGTTTCCTGGGCATAGGAAATTGGCTCAGGATCACCGGGGCCATTGCTGAGAAAAACCCCATCAGGAGCCATCTTCATAACGGCATCAGCTGTGGTTGTGGCCGGGACGACAGTGACATCGCAGCCTGCGGCAACCAGATTGCGCAAGATGTTGCGCCTGATACCAAAGTCAAAAGCAACAACCTTGAAAGGTCGTTCAGTTTCGGTATCCTGTGAGTAGCCTTCTGCCAGGTTCCAGGTGCCCTCGTACCAATCGTAGGGCTGTTGACAGGTCACTTCCTGCACCAGATCACAGCCGACAATCGAGGGGGCCTTACGCGCTTTTTCGATCAAACTTTCAGGATCCAGATCGGTGGTTGAAACAATTCCGGTCTGAGCGCCACAGTCACGGATATGCCGAACCAGAGCCCGGGTATCTATCCCTTCAATACCGACAACCCCCTGCTCTTTCAGATAAGCATCCAGACTCATTTGCGAGCGCCAGTTGCTGGGAAAGGGACAGGCTTCCTTAACGACAAAGGCGGACAGAAAAGGTTTACAGGACTCAACATCTTCTGAGTTGAGCCCGGTGTTGCCTATCTGAGGATAGGTCATAGTCACAATTTCACCACGATAGGACGGATCGGTCAGAATTTCCTGATAACCGGCAAGGCTGGTATTGAACACAACTTCACCAGTGACCTCACCTGAAGCGCCAAGGGCTTTGCCGCTGAACCAGCGACCATCTGCAAGTGCTAAGATAGCTTTCATTGATTCCTCATGCTTTTATATTGCTTTAGGTATCTATTCATAACTATTTGTTTAATATGGATTATCTGCTGTAGACAACCTTACCTGTCAGAAAGGTTTTCATCGCCGCACCCTTCATGTTCCAGCCCTCAAACGGGGTATTCTTACTTTTCGAATGAAGCTTTTCGGGGGTCAGCTTCCATGTCAGATTCGGGTCAATCAGGGCAATATCAGCCACAGATCCAACCCCCAAGGTTCCACGCTCAATGCCAATAATCCTTGCCGGCTGACAGGTCATCAAGGCAATCGCCTGCGTGAGATCGATTACAGCTTCCTCAACCAGTTTCAAGGTCAGGGGCAACAGGGTTTCCAGGCCGACAATTCCATTTAAGGCCATCGCGAACTCAACATTTTTCTCATCGATATGATGAGGAGCATGGTCTGTTGCTATCGCATCAATGGTACCGTCAGCCAATCCGGCACGTACTGCGTCACGATCAGCAACTGAGCGTAACGGCGGATTCATTTTGGCATTGGTATTATAGCCATGCACAGCCTCATCTGTCAGGGTAAAGTGATGAGGGGTTGCCTCACAGGTGACTCGCACACCGCGTGCCTTGGCCTGCCGAACCAACTCGACACTGCCCCGGGTTGATACATGGGCCATATGTAAGCGTCCACCGGTAAATTCGGCAAGCATGATATCCCGCGCGGTCATTGCATCTTCGGCAACCCAGGGAATCCCCTTCAGGCCGAGCTCTGTTGCAACCGGACCTTCATTCATAACCCCACTGCCAACCAGTGAAAGATCCTCTGCATGTGAAATAATCGGGGCATCAAAGGTATCCGCATATTCAAGCCCACGGCGCATCAATTCGCTGCTGACAACCGGAAGGCCATCATCAGAAAATCCCACACAGCCACCCTCTTTCAACTCACCCATCTCCGAGAGAGTTTCACCCTGCAATCCTTTGGTAATGCTGCCAATCGGAAAAACATTGGCAAATCCCTGCTCCTGCGCCTTGCTGATGATGTAGCGACAGATAGCAAGGTTGTCGATAATCGGCTGGGTGTTGGGCATGCACGCCAGTGAGGTTACCCCTCCGGCAGCTGCAGCCTGGGTACCGCTGACAATATCCTCTTTATATTCCAGTCCGGGATCGCGCAGGTGGACGTGGATATCTATCAAACCCGGCGTGACCAAAAGACCATCAGCATCTACGGTTTCGGCATTTTCAGTCACAAGATTCTGACCGACTTGTGCGATTTTTCCCTCGACGATGTGCAGGTCAAGGTTGGCGTCAATATTGTTTGCCGGGTCGATCACCCGGCCATTTTTAATCAGGATGCCGCTCATAAGTTACTCCTTCAATCTTCACTCTGTGTTTCGCCACCGGCAGCCAGATAGAGCAGTGCCATGCGTACGGCAACCCCGTTTTCAACCTGATCAAGAATGACGTTCTGCGAACCGTCGGCTACCGCTGTCGATATCTCAACCCCACGATTCATCGGGCCGGGATGCATGACAATGGCATCAGGTTTTGCCAGCTTGAGGTTATTTTCGTTGAGCCCGAAATAACGGGAATACTCACGCAATGAAGGGATCAGGGTTTTGCCCTGACGTTCCCGTTGAATACGCAGCATCATCACAACATCGGCATCAGTCAGCGCCTCAGCAAGATTGGATACAAGTCGACAGCCCAATCGTTCAAGACCGGGCGGCAGCATGGTTTTGGGCCCGCAGATTCTGACATCCGCTCCCAGCTTATTGAGACAATCGATATTGGAACGTACCACCCGGCTGTGGGTAATGTCACCGATGATGGCAACTTTCAACCCGGCAATCTCACCTTTATGCTGACGGATAGTCAACGCATCAAGAAGCGCCTGGCTGGGATGCTCATGAGTCCCATCCCCTGCGTTGACAACAGCACAATCGAGTCGCGTTGCCAGATAGTCGCTGGCCCCGCTGGCGCCATGACGCATGACGATAATATCAGGATGCATCGCTTCGATATTGCGTGCGGTATCCTCCAGCGTTTCGCCCTTAACAACCGACGATGAGGAACCGCTGATATTGACGGTATCGGCAGACAGTCGTTTGCCGGCAATTTCGAAAGAAGTTCGCGTACGGGTGCTGGCCTCAAAAAAAAGATTAATGATAGTCCTTCCGCGCAGAGTCGGTACTTTTTTAATCTTGCGGGTGTTGATCTCCTTGAAACTCTCTGCTGTATCAAGGATAAAATTCAACTCTTCCGCATTGAACTGTTTGATACCCAACACATGACGATGTGGGAAGTTCATCTTTGCCTCCAAAACATATGAGCCTACTTGAACAGGCTGACCCCGACAGGGACATGCTGCTCATTGAAATCGACCTCAATCTGTTCGTCACGAGCGGTTGGCAGATTCCGCCCGATATAATCTGGTCGAATCGGCAGCTCCCGGTGTCCACGGTCAACCAGAATTGCCAGTTGAATATTGCGTGGTCGTCCCAGATCAATCAGAGCATCCATGGCCGCCCGAATCGTTCGTCCGGTAAACAGGACATCGTCAACCAGCACCACCTTGCGATCTCCCAGTGGAAACCTGATATCGGTTTGTCCCATGGCCAGGTCGTTACGACTCCCAAGGTCATCACGGTACATGGTGATATCTATGGTTCCACGTGGGACCTTAACCCCTTCAATTTCGGCAATTTTTTGTTGCAGCTGAGCGGCCAGATAGTCACCACCGGTACGAATGCCGACCAGGACCAGATCCTCAGTGCCTTTGTTTCGTTCGAGAATCTCGTGAGCAATTCGCATCAGAGCTCTCTGAACCGCGGTGTTATCAAGAATCTCAGTGACTTCTTTTGCCATTGCCGACCTCCAGGGAAATTTCTGGCATCTTGAAAATTGCTGCTCAGGCTGGTCCCGAACAAAAAAAAGTACCTGATGCACTGAATTGAGTGCACAGGTACCCTTGTTGAAATGCCACGATATTGTTCATATTGTTTCCCTTGCTGACCTCTCGGATCGGCTTAAAGGGTGGATCGTTCTCAGCAAAGGAAGACTAGCAATGAACCTTATGCCGAGTCAACAGCATTTTTATCAATGGATCAGTCGACCGATACGATTCCAGCGAACCTTTTTCAGCAAGCTGGCCTTGGCATTCCACGACCAGTACTTGATAAACGCCAGACCCTTGATTTTTTTCTCGGGAACAAAGCCCCAGAAACGACTGTCGTAAGAATAGTCGCGATTATCTCCCATGACGAAATAGCTGTCCTTGGGGACGATAATCGGACCGGCAAAATCACGTGGACTGGCAACGGCAGGAACAAGCTGCGGATCTTTGTGGACCTCACCTGGGTTTTTATAAAGCACACCATTCACAAATACATTTTTCTCACGGATTTCAATTTTGTCCCCAGGTTCACCGATAACTCTTTTTATGAAATCACGTCTGTCAAAATAGGACTTGCTGGCATCACCGGGAAATTCAAAAACGATGACATCCCCACGCTGCGGATGACGCAATGTCAGAAATCGCTGATCAGAAAACGGCAGATGAGTGCCATATATGAATTTATTGACCAGCAGATGGTCGCCAATCAGCAGGGTATCAAGCATCGACCCCGAGGGAATCTTGAATGCCTGAAAAAGAAAGGTCCGAATGATCAGTGCCAGAACAACAGCAACAATCAGGGCTTCTGACCATTCGCGATACCAGGGTTTTTTACTGGCCGGATCGAGAGCTTTTTTCTTGAAAAAATTCATTGGCTTACTCTTTTATTTTGAGAATAGCAAGAAAAGCATCCTGTGGCAGTTCAACACTGCCAACCTGTTTCATCCGTTTTTTGCCTGCTTTCTGTTTTTCCAGCAGTTTGCGCTTACGAGTAATATCACCACCATAGCACTTGGCTGTGACATCCTTACGTAGAGCTTTAACTGTCTGGCGCGCAATAACCTTGCCACCAATAGCGGCCTGAATAGCAACCTCATACTGCTGGCGAGGGATAAACTCTTTCATTTTGGCTACCAGTTCACGTCCGCGAAACTGGGCCTTATCACGGTGAACAATCAGGGACAGGGCATCGACAACCTCTCCATTGATCAGGACATTCAATCGTACCAGTTCACTTTTACGATAATCCAGAGGTTCGTAATCGAGCGAGGCATAACCACGGGTAATCGATTTCAGCCGATCAAAAAAATCGAGCACAATCTCATTGAGAGGCAGTTCATAGACCACCATGACCCGGTTGGTCGTCAGGTATTTGATCTCGCGCTGAATACCGCGCTTTTCAATACAGAGATTCAGGACCGCACCAACATATTCATTCGGAACATGGACCGAAGCCAGAACAAAAGGTTCTTCAATCCGGTCGATATATTGAACCTCGGGCAGCATATTGGCGCTTTCGACGTGCAGCAATTCACCCTTTGTCGTCGTAACCTCATAAACGACCGTTGGTGCCGTTGTGATCAGTTCGACGCCGAATTCACGCTCCAGACGCTCCTGGATGATCTCCATATGCAACAGCCCGAGAAAGCCACAACGAAAACCGAATCCAAGCGCCATGGAATTTTCAGGTTCAAAAGAAAAGGCCGCATCATTCAAGCGCAATTTCTCCAGGGCATCACGCAGGTCATCATAATCGCCTGAATCAATCGGATAAAGTCCCGAAAAAACCATCGGCTTGACTTCCTGAAAGCCGTCAAGGGCTTCAGCAGCCGGGGCATGCAGATGAGTGATGGTATCGCCGACTTTTGCATCTTCAACGACCTTGATATTGGCAATGACAAAACCGACTTCGCCCGCAGCCAGTTCGGGGAGTTCAACCGGATGCGGCGTATAGGCACCAACTTTCTGTACCTCATAACTGCCACCGGTTACCATCAGTTTGATCTTGTCTCCCTTGCGCAAGGTGCCATCAATAACCCTGACCAGGACGATGACTCCCTGATAAGGGTCGTACCAGGAATCAAAGGTCAGAGCCTTGAGGGCTGCATTGCGATCACCACCCGGAGCAGGAATCCGTTCAACAATGGCTTCCAGCAGTTCATCGATTCCGGTACCGGCTTTGGCACTGGCACAGATCGCGTCACTGGTGTCGATACCGATAATCTCTTCAATTTCCTGCTTGACCCTCTCGGGTTCCGCACTTGGCAAATCGATTTTATTCAGTACCGGAAATATTTCCAAATCCTGATCAAGGGCCATATAGACATTGGCCAGGGTTTGAGCTTCGACTCCTTGTGCCGCATCAACAACCAGCAACGCGCCTTCACAAGCAGACAGGGAGCGGCTGACTTCGTAAGAGAAATCAACATGGCCCGGAGTATCAATCAGGTTCAGCAGGTATTTTTTGCCATCACGTGCATGGTAGGGAATCCGCACTGCCTGGGCCTTGATAGTGATCCCCCGCTCTTTTTCGAGCTCCATCTTGTCCAGAAACTGATCAGTCTTCTCACGTTCAGTTAATGCACCGGTGACCTCAAGCAAGCGATCTGCCAGGGTTGATTTGCCATGGTCGATATGGGCAATAATTGAAAAATTACGAATTAGTTGTTGATTCATGCAGTTTTATGTATTCAATCGTGTGAAATGCGAAAAATAATGAGCGGGACGCAAACTAACCGCCAATACTAAACGCGTTGACAAGCCGATGTAAAGGAAGAAAACAGGACGCAACAAACGGGTCAGAAAGGTTCTGACTGCCCGGCAAGACGAGACTTCTTGTTGAGCAACAACGGCCAGGCCTCGGCTACAATCATCCCCGCTACAATCATCCCGCCCCCGGCCCAGGCCAGACCGGTCAGTTTTTCGTCGAGTAACCAGACCGAGAAGATGGCTGCCCAGACAGGTTCCAAAGTGTAAATCAGTGCCGCACGAGTCGGTGTCGTCAAACGTTGAAAGCTGGTCATGGCCCAAAAGGCATAAGCTGTCGCCAGTATGGCCGTAATCAGAAATGCGGAAATCAGCGATAACGGCCATTGCTGAGGCCAGCTGACCGGTTCAAAAACCAGACTTCCGAGACAACTCAACAATGCCATGGTCGCAATCTGGACAAAAGCCAGTGCACGTGCATCATAGCCACTGGTGAAACGATCAAGCCCCAAAATGTGCAGGGCAACGAAAAGCGAACAGATTATCACCAGAAGGTCACCGGGATTCAGGGTCCAGGGGTCGTGCCAGGTCAACAACAACAGTCCGCAAAGAGCGATGGCAACACCAACTTTGGCCCCTGTCGCCGCAGGTTTCTTCAACAATGGACCCGCCAGCAGCGGGACCCAGACCACATTCAACCCGGTCAGAAAACCGGCATTGGCCGAACTGGTGCGATCGAGACCATAGGTTTGAAACAGATAGGCCAGAAACAGCAGGCTCCCCAGCAGTAGTCCCTTAAACCAGCCTGAGCGATCGAGAGTCGCAAACCCCTGACGACCAGCCATGACACCAAGCAGAATCGCGGCCAGAGCAAAACGTATCCAGAGAAATGCCATCACCGGCAGCTGTTCTATGGCCTCCTTGACAATCGGAAAGGTGGCTCCCCAAAAGAGAGTGACCGTCACCAACATGAATTCGGCAAAATGTTGTCGTTTTTTACTGTTCATCGATCCTCAAATAGAACGCTGTGGTAAAGTCCTTGTTCAGCCTGTCGGGGCTGTGGTATAAGCGACTTCAACGTCGTCAAATATTTTTTTGATCCCTTATTGAAGATGGTGAAACTATCATGGAGCGAGGCAAAAAGGAACCGGTGGAAGTTGTCTGCCCCCGGTGTCGGTACACCCAAATCATTACCCTGCCGATTGAAGATCTGCCCAAATGTCCTGACTGCCAGATTCCGATGTTGATATCTGAACTGCTTGATGAGGGGAAATCCTATTGACGTTCTATCTTTCGTCTACCGCTTTGCGGTAATCTTTCATTCCATCACCAAATAAAACAATGGAGGTCCAGATGAAAAAGCTTGTTTTACTGTTGAGTGCTCTTTTACTGATACTCAGCGCCCTTCCCTGCACGGTCATGGCCGATAATACCCTGAGTGAGATTCAGAAACGGGGTGTTTTACGTGTCGGGATGGAACCGGGCTATATGCCTTTTGAAATGACAGATCAAAAAGGACAGATTATCGGTTTTGATGTTGATATGGCCAAGCGTATTGCCAAGGCAATGGGGGTAAAGCTTGAACTGGTCAGCACCGCGTGGGACGGAATCATTCCGGCCCTGATGACCAAAAAATTCGATATGATCATGAGCGGAATGACGGTTACGCCGCAGCGTAACCTGAAAATCGCCTTTGCCAACCCCTACATTGTCGTTGGACAAAGCATCTTGGTTCAGAAGAAATATGCCAATGAGGTCAAATCATACAAGGATCTCAATAAAAAGAAATTCAAGGTTGCCTCCAAACTGGGGACCACAGGTGAGCAGGCCACCAAGCGTCTGATCAGCAAGGCAACCTATATTTCCTTTGAAACCGAGCAGGAAGGCGTCATGGATCTGGTTAACGGCAAGATCGACGCTTTCGTCTACGATCTGCCCTACATGGCAATTGCCAACGCCCAGAAAAGCGAAGGCAAACTGATTTTCCTTGACGAGCCCTTTACCTATGAGCCTCTGGGTTGGGCGATTCGCCACGGCAATGCCGATTTCCTTAACTGGCTGAACAACTACCTGGCCCAGATGAAAAACGACGGAACCTACGACAAGATTTACGCCAAATGGTTCAAGAGTGACGATTGGGTCAAGAAACTGCAAAAGTAAGTTCGTATAAACTGGCGGAACCGGGATTGAGTTTCGGTTCCGCCAGTTTTTTATGCGACAGTCACAGCTGTCGACTTTTTTGAATCCAGAAAATCGGAAAGATAATCAACTGTGAACAGTTCATCCAAACATCTATGGTCCTGGCGACTTTTGACTTTTGTCATTCTGTTTCTGATCGCCAGTTCATTGTGGATCGCCACCAAAAAAATTGATTATACCTGGCGCTGGAACCGGATTCCTCAGTACTTTTTTTACCATGCTGAAACCTTAGAAAATATCCCTTTTGACGGTCGGGTCCTTTCAATCAAGACCAGCGGCTCTGAAACAAAAGTGGTGTTGGAAAGTGAAGATGGTGAAAAGCAGACTGTCAGTGTAGAGCCCGAAAGCCTGCAAGTCGCCGAAGGTGACAGCCTCTTTGAAGGTGACAGCATCGGCAGCAACAGTGAATGGAAGGCCGGTCCTCTAACCATGGGACTGCTGATGACGCTCTGGTTATCGGCGGCAGCCAGTTTTTTCGGCCTGATTATCGGCCTGGTCACCGGCCTCTGTCGGGTGTCGAAAAATCCGACCTTGCGAAGTCTGTCGGTTATCTATATTGAGGTCATCCGCGGGACTCCCCTGCTGGTACAGATTTTCATCTTCTACTTCTTTTTAGGTACGGTTCTCGATATCAGTCGCAATGTTGCCGGAATAAGTGCTTTGGCGATTTTTGCCGGTGCCTACGTCGCTGAAATTATTCGTGCCGGAATTCAATCGATCCCCAAGGGACAGACTGAAGCGGCCCGCTCATTGGGAATGACGGCAACCCAGAATATGATTTACATCGTCTTGCCCCAGGCACTTAAACGGGTTCTGCCACCATTGGCCGGGCAGTTTATCAGTCTGGTCAAAGACTCATCATTGGTCTCGGTCATCGCGATTACCGACCTGACGAAGAGTGGCCGCGAGGTTATTACCTCGACCTTTGCTACCTTTGAAATCTGGTTTACTGTTGCCCTGCTCTATCTTTTGCTGACGTCCGTGCTTTCTCAATTGATCGCATGGGTTGAACGGAGGCTCGCTGTCAGTGATTAAGACTGTTGATCTGAAAAAAACCTTTACCGGGCGTGGTCAGACTGTTTATGCCGTAGATGGTGTATCTGTGACTGTCCGCTCGGGTGAAGTTGTGGTTATTATTGGTCCTTCCGGCTCAGGAAAATCAACTTTTCTGCGCTGTCTGAATGGTCTGGAAACCCTCACTGCCGGTCATATTCTGGTTGACGGGATAGATCTGGCCGATCGCAAGACCGATCTCAACAAGGTTCGTCGTGAAGTCGGGATGGTTTTTCAACAATTCAATCTGTTTCCGCACAAAAAGGTCATCGAAAATATTGTTCTGGCCCAGATGACGGTCCGTAAACGTAATCGGGACGAAGCCGAGGCCAAGGCCCGTGAACTGCTGAAAAAAGTTGGTATTTCCGAGAAAGAGCAGGAATATCCCAGTCGTCTTTCGGGTGGTCAGCAGCAACGGGTGGCCATCGCCCGTGCTTTGGCGATGGATCCCAAAATCATGCTTTTTGACGAGCCGACCAGTGCCCTTGATCCCGAGATGGTCGGTGAGGTTCTCGACGTCATGAAAAATCTGGCGCGAGAAGGGATGACGATGGTTGTCGTCACTCATGAGATGGGTTTTGCCCGCGAAGTTGCAGACCGGGTCCTCTTTATGGATCAGGGGAAACTGGTTGAAGAAGGCACGCCTGAGCATTTCTTTACCGCACCACGTGAAGAGCGAACCAAACTATTTTTAAAACAGGTTTTATAAGTTTTACCAGTCATGCCCATCCGGACAAAGGTTCCACAGAACCCTGTCCGGATGGGCATGACTGTATCCAGACGAAAATTTCAACGTCGACCTGCTCCATAACGTTTTACGATCTCCCCTGCGACAGCCATCATCCCGATTCCTGTCGGGCAGCTACGGTCGCAACGTCCGCAGGCAACACAGCCGGGTTCTCCCCAGCGTTCAATATCCGCAGCCAGCTTGTGATGAATCCGGCGTCTGGTCCGCAAGGCTTCAGTCCCCAAAGGATTATGTCCGCTGGCCTCACGCATAAAGGCATCAAACTGGCAGGAATCCCAGACCCGACTGCGCTCGGTCGTCTCCTCGAAGCATCGATCCTGAACACAGAAACAGCTGCAGGTTGGACAGACCATGTTGCAACCGCTGCAAAGAATACAGCGTCCGGCAATTTCGGCCCAAAATGAATCGGGAACCAGATCATTCATAAGCAGATGACTGGCTTGCTGTAAAAGTTCCAGATCACCAGACGAGTTTTCATCACGCTGTCGCAATTCTTCCAGTTCGGAGTTGAGTCCTCTGGCATAGGGATCCAACAATTTTTTACCGATGGTGGAATGCCCCAATGCCAGCCAGTGCCCGGCCAGCGCCACGAGTTCAATGTCACAATTCCCTGTGGATAAAGGTAAAAAACTCTTGTCGGGGCCAGAAAACCCGGTAAGGCCGATCAACAGGGCATCCTGACGTAATGACAAGTAGATATCATCTGCCGGCGCGGCGAGAAAAAAACGATCAAGAAACTGAATCCCCATCAGGTCTGCCCGATTCAACCCGAAAAGAGCGAGTGGCTTTTCAACCTTCTGCAAGTCCCGGGCATGACCGGTCGGATCAATACTCACCAGTTTCTGTACTTGTGGAAAAAAGAAGCTGGTCGGTTTGCGATGTACGATCTCGCCAGACAACGAAAGAACACTTGTGGGCGTATAGGGAGACAGGTGACGGGTGCCATCAGGCAACTGTTGCGGAATCTGGAGTCGGTAGGCCGTATGCAGACTGTCCAGAAGGTGATCGATATCCGCCCGGTCCAGCTGTTTCAACATGCTTCAATCCTCACCGCACAAACCTTGAATTCAGGGATGCCGGATTCCGGGTCAAGCGCATTGTTGGTCAGAACGTTGGCGGCGCTTTCCGCAAAGTGAAAAGGGATAAAAACCTGGCCCGGTGGGACACGCTCAGTCAGACGGGCCCGTACTGACACGCTTCCCCGGCGGCTGGTAACTTTGAGCTGTTGCCGTTCTGCAAGTTGATACTTTTCGGCATCGGTCGGATTGATCTCAACAAAGGCCTGACGCTCTTCGCGATCAAGAAGATGACTCCGTCGTGTCATGCTGCCTGTGTGCCAGTGAAAAGCAGTACGTCCGGTATTGAGCAGCAGGGGGAATTCTAAATCCGGCATTTCTTGTGGGGGCCGATAAGTTACCGGACTGAAGTGGCCCTTACCCCGCGTACAGGTTCTGGTGTGCAAAATTGGAGTCCCCGGATCTGTATTGTCGCTGCAGGGCCATTGCAAGCCCTCTCCTTCCAGGCGTGAATACTCGATTCCCCCATAACTGGGTGTCAGACTGGCAATCTCGTTCATTATTTCTGCCGGATCGGTATAATCACCTTTGAGACCACAGCGTCGCAGTAACTCAGCAATGATCTGCCAGTCGGCTCGTGCCTGACCTGGAGGTTCAACAGCCTTACGCCCACGCTGGACCCGGCGTTCGGTCGAGGTAAAGGTGCCATCCCGTTCGGCATAGCATGCCGCAGGTAAAACCAGATCTGCCAACTGAGCTGTTTCAGTCATGAAAATATCGATGACTGCCAGAAAATCCAACTTTTCAAACGCTTGATAAACCAGGGTCTGATTGGCATCAGAGACGACCGGGTTTTCCCCCAGAACCAGCATTCCACAAAGTTTACCCGCTGCGGCAGCCTCAATTGCGTGGGTCGACATCTGCCCCGGTGTTTCAGGCAGAGGGACGCCCCAGGCAGCTGAAAACTTTTCACGTATCTGCGGATCAGCAACCCGTTGATAGCCGGTGTAGACATCTGGCAATGCTCCCATATCACAAGCACCCTGAACATTGTTCTGGCCTCTCAGGGGGTTGATCCCTGTTCCGGGTCGTCCCAGATTTCCTGTCAGCAGCGCCAGATTTGAAACCGCCCGAACATTATCGACTCCGTGACTGTGTTGGGTAATTCCCATGGCATAGACAATCATCGCCCTGTCGGCTTCGGCAAACAAGCGAGCTGCATCCATAATCTGCTGCGATGAAAGACCGGTGATCGTTGCAACATATTCAGGGGTGAAGGGTTCAAGCGCCTGTTGTAATGCTGAAAAGTTCTCTGTTCGTTGAGTGATAAATGTCCGGTCCTCAAGCCCCTCCTGCGAGATATGACGCATCATTCCGTTAAGCAGCGCAATATCGCTGCCATTTTGATGGCGCAGGTGTAAATCGGCGTGCTGGCTCAAACGAATACGACGACTGTCGGCAACAATCAGCTGCGCACCCTGTTGAACCGCCTGTAAAATGCGACTGCCAATCAAAGGATGCTGCTCGGTTGTATTGGAACCGATGACAAAAATCAGGTCGGTTTCTGCAAAACAACTCAAACTGTTGGTCATGGCACCGGATCCCAGGGTTTCAACCAGACCGGTAACCGTTGAAGAATGACAAAGCCTGGCACAGTGGTCGATATTATTGGTGCCGTATCCGGCCCGGGCCAGCTTCATCAACAGATAGTTTTCTTCATTACTGACTTTGGCTGAAGAGAGAAACATCAGGCTGTCTGGCCCCTGCCGGGTTGCAATGGTCCGCAACTTGTCGTGAAGCAGATCAAGGGCCGTCTGCCAATCGGTTGGTTGAAGTTGACCATTTTTGCGAATGAGAGGTGTTTGCAATCGATCAGGATGGCCGACAAAAGCATGAGCGTTCCATCCCTTGACGCAGAGTTGTCCCCGGGTGACCGGATGGTTGGCAGCCGGTTCTAGCCCGGTCAACTGCCCGATATCATCGTGCAGCAAATAAAAATTGCAGCCTGTTCCACAGTAGGGGCAGGTGGTCAGAGTCGTATTCATAATGCCCCTCGCAGCTGTTCAATCTCTTCCAGCCAGAAAATCGGTCCATCACAGCAGCAAGAGAGATGTTCGATCGTACAATGGCCACATTTACCAACTCCGCAGCGCATTTGTCGCTCCAGAGAAAGCATGATCTGCTGCGGACCGACCAACCCCTTACTGCGTAACTGGCGGATGATGGGTCGATACATCGGCGGAGGGCCCACCAGCACCGCGCAACAGTTTTCGGTATCGATCTGTACGCCATCCAGTAATTGAGTCAAGAGGCCGGTTTGACCGTCATAACAGGACCCGGACGGATTTTGATCCACCGTGTACTGACAACTGAAATGATCGATAATCTTCCAGTGGAGCAACTCATCCTTGAATAAAAGATCTTGCGGAGAGCGGGCTCCGTAAAGGATATGCACCGAGGCGTAGACCGATGGCTGGTTCTGACAATATTGAATCAGTGACCGCAGGGGAGCCAGACCACATCCTCCTGCAAGTAACAGTAACTGTTTACCCGGCAAAGCCTCCAATTGAAAGGGCCGACCAAAGGGTCCCCGAATTCCGATCTGCGCCCCTGGTTGCAAGCGATGCAGTGCATTGGTCAGCAGACCTGTTTTTCGTACCCCAATTTCAAAGTAATCTGCGCAGGTCGGTGAGCTGGCAATCGAGATGGGAGCCTCGGTTAATCCAGGAATCGAAATCTGGACAAATTGACCGGGGAGATGGTTCAAGGGGGAACCGTCATTCAATTGAAGCCGAAAGAGCTTTTCCTGCGGCGTCAGGTCGCTGACAGCGAGGATACGACAGGATTTCGGGTTATAGAGAGATCGCTCTTCAGTCATCGGGGAAACAATCCTGATTTCTGTTTGTACTCAAAAAGGTTTACGGGCAAGAATACCGGCCAGAGAACCGCCCTTGCGTGAAGCGTCCAGCCCTTCTTCATGACACAGAACCTGCCAGTCAGAAAAAATCTTCAGTAATTCACCTGGCTGCAGAACAAAGCGCTCGTCAAGTTTCCCTTTGGGAAAAGAACCGGCGTGGCTGAATGTGCGGAGCATCGCCACCCCTCCAGGCTTGACCAGTTTACGTATTTGCGGCAGAAAGGGTCGGTGCAGATAGAAGAAGCAGATCACCAGATCATACTTTTGTTGCAGCACCAGGGGTTGATTTTCAAGATCACAACAGAGGGTTTCAAGGGACAGTTTTTCAGTCGCAGCAACTGACATCAGTTGCGAAAGAGCCTCTTCAGAAAAATCGACCGCAGTAACGCTAAAGCCCCGCCGTGCCAGATAGAGGGCATTTCGACCTCGGCCACAGGCAAGATCCAGAGCCTGACCTGTTGGTAACGCATCAGAGTGCCTGCATAACCAGTCATCAGCGACCAGATCATCCTCAAGCCGTTCACGCCAGCGACGGTTCCATTTTTTCAGAGCATCAGTCATTTGTCGGGTCATGATCCGTCAAGTTTTTTACCAGGTTGTGAATATGCTGACTGTAGCAAGTCTCATGACGAGAAGCTATCTCCTTTTCCTCTTGTTTTTTGATCTCAATTCCTTATGCTGACACCCAATGAATACGCAATCAAAAAACATCAAATCATTCCGCCAGGGTATGGCCGCAGCCTGGCCGATCTGTATCGGGTATTTTCCGATCGGATTGGCTCTGGGGGTTCTGGCACAAAAAGCCGGGATTCCCTGGTGGGCCGTCGCGATGATGTCGGTTCTGGTTTTCGCCGGCAGTGCCCAGTTTATCTGTGTGGCCATGTTAAGCGCAGGCGTATCGCCTCTTGCCATCATCTTTACCACCTTTGTGGTCAACCTTCGTCATACCCTGATGAGTTCAGCTCTGGCAATCTATCTCGCCGGAGTCAGTCGCAGGTTCCTCGCCCTGTTTGCCTACGGAATTACTGACGAAAGTTTTGCCGTCAATATGACCCGGTTTCGCAGCGGCTCCTGGAACCGTTGGAGCGCGTTGACCACCAATCATCTTGCCAATCTGGTCTGGATACTGGCCACCGTGACCGGAGCTTTGCTGGGACAATTTGTTCCACCAGCGGCTTTCGGTATCGATTATGCGTTGATCGGGATGTTCATTTGCCTGCTGGTATTTCAGCTTCAGGGTCGTATCTATATTCTGACCGGATTGCTGGCTGCTGTCATCTCGGTGGGCTGGTACCTGCTGATTCCAGGTGATTCCTACATCGTTGCTGCTTCAGTCAGTGCGGCAAGTCTGGGTTATTTCCTGCAGCGCAGAAAGCGACGGGAGCGATGAGTTTCAACGAATATCTCCTCTTGTTTTGCGGCATGGGGGCTGTTACCTATCTGCCACGGGCATTACCACTGCTCTATCTGACCCATAAAAAATTGCCGCAGTGGCTGATCGACTGGCTGGGATTGATCCCGGTTTCAATCCTCAGTGCGTTGTTGGCCCCCCTGCTCTTTTGTTCAGACAGCCCCCGCACATTGCAATTTGGCAAACCGGAACTGCTGGTCGCCATCCCGACTCTGCTCTTTGCCCTGAAAACAAAAAGCCTGGGTGGCACGGTTCTGGTCGGAATGTTTCTTTACTGGCTGGCCGGTTATGTTCTATAACCCTGCAATCCATCAACACCGCTTGCCAAACCGGCAAAACAACTGCCAAGCATCCATCAGGGATGCCAGGAGATAAAAATGGAAATATCCGGCAAACAGAAACGTTTTCTTCGTGGTCTTGGTCATCACCTCAAACCGGTGGTCATGATCGGCAAGGATGAAATCAACCAGACCCTGATCGATGCCACAGAGGAAGCCCTGGAGTTACACGAATTGATCAAACTGAAATTGCAGGAAGGCTGCCTGAGTGATCGTAAATCAGTTGCTGCCGAACTCGCCAGGCAGACCGGCTCAGCGATTGCCCAGATTCTGGGACATACCTTTTTACTCTATCGCCCGGCCAAAGAGCCAAAAATCAAACTCCCATCCTGAGCCCTTGTCTTCAGGCGCGCTCAAAGGGCTCATAGAGCCGCTTGTATTCATCTTGTGCGTAACGGTCTGTCATGCTGGCGATATAGTCGCAGATGACCCGTTCTGTGCCCTGGAGATCAAACCGGTCTTGATGCTCCCGGGGTAGCAGGGTTGGATTATTTAGATAATTTTCAAACAGCAGGGTTAAAAATCGTTCGGCTTTGACCCGCATCAGTTCAACTTTGTGATGACGATACAGATTGCGATATAAGAATCGTTTCAGTTCGCGGTTCTGCTCCTGCATCGGCCCACTGAATGCTGCCAGATTGCCTGGTTGACTGCGCAGATCATCGAGTGACTGAACCCCGGCATCGGCAATATTGGCGGTGGTCGTGTCAACCAGGTCCTGAATCAGATCGCGAATCAGATAGCTGATGGTTTGCAGAACCTGACGCTTTTCATTGATAAGAGGATATTTTTCGCCGATCCTGCGAAACGTGGCTTGCCAGAGTTCGACCTGAGCCAGATCACGCAGACTGATATATCCCGCTTTGAGTCCGTCATCGATATCATGGTTGTTGTAGGCAATTTCATCAGCCAGATCAATAATCTGTGCCTCAAGGCAGGCGCGTTTATCCGGTTCAAACTCATCAGTTGCTGCCGCCCCGGCATGATCGTAATCGGATGAGTGCTTGATGATCCCTTCCCGGGTTTCCCAGCTCAGGTTGAGGCCGTCAAATTCGGGATAACGTTCTTCAAGCAGGTCAACGATCCGCAGGGATTGCCGGTTGTGTTCGAAACCACCCTGATTCTGCATCAACCGATTGAGAACTTCTTCACCGGTATGACCAAAGGGTGTATGCCCCAGATCATGTGCCAGAGCAAGCGTTTCTACCAGATCCTGATTCAGGTGCAGGGCTCGGGCGATCCCCCGGGCAATCTGGGCAACTTCCAGTGAATGGGTCAGCCGGGTTCGATAGTAATCTCCTTCGTGGTTGACAAAAACCTGGGTTTTGTATTCAAGTCGGCGAAATGCGGCACAATGGATAATCCGGTCCCGATCCCGTTCAAAAGCCAGACGGCTGTCTTTGAAGGGTTCCGGGTAAACACGACCTCGACTCTTTTCACTGCGTGCGGCATAACTGGCAAGTTCTGATTGGCGCATGTTGCCTCCGTCGGGTTACGATTGATGGGGTAACAAAAGCTTACAATCGCAGAGTACAAAACAAAAGTGACAAAATAAGACACATTACTGGAGAAATCATGCGAATCATCAGTGGCAGCGCCCGGGGGCGCAGATTGGCCGAGTTTACCGGCAGCGGGATCAGACCAACCCCGGACCGGGTCCGCGAAGCCGTTTTCAGTATCCTGATCAGTCGCCTTGACAGTCTGCATCAACGACGCGTCCTTGAAATATGTGCCGGAACCGGTGCCATGAGTCTGGAAGCCCTGAGCCGTGGTGCAAATGCTACGGTATTGATCGATTCTTCACCTCAGGCAGCAAAACTGATCAGGGACAATATATCGCGGTGCAAAATGGAACAACGCGCGACCCTGATCAGTCAATCCGCCCAGAGCGCCCTGCCCCTGTTGGCCCGGGAAAAACCCTTTGACCTGATCTTTATGGATCCGCCCTACAACAAAAAAATGATCCCGCAGATTCTTGAACAACTCGCGACCTTGCAACTCCTGGCGCAAAATGGAATAATCTGCGCCGAATCGTCACGTGGCGAGCAGTTTGAACTTCCGTCCTGTTTTGAACGAATCGAAACACGACACTACGGCAACTCGGAAATCCATTTAATTGGCCACCAATGCAGTGAGGACCCATGAAAAGTCATATTGCAATCTATCCCGGATCCTTCGATCCGATTACCAACGGTCATATCGATATTATTCAACGCGGTCTGCAAATCTTTGATCGGGTGATTATTGCTGTCGCCAGAAATTCGGAAAAGAACAGCCTTTTCAGTGTTCAGGAACGCGTCGAGTTGATCAGTCAGCTGGTCGATGATAATGAACGGCTTGAGGTCGATACTTTTGACGGTTTGCTGGTTGATTACGTGGTCGCCAATGAAGCGCGGGTCATTTTACGTGGCCTCAGAGCCGTTTCCGATTTTGAGTATGAATTTCAGCTGGCTCAGATGAACCATTCAATCAGTCAGCAGATCGAAACATTGTTCATGATGACATCGGCCCAGCACGGCTACCTGAGTTCTTCGATTGTTAAAGAGGTTGCTTCGTTGGGAGGAAAAATTGAAAAATTTGTTCCCCAACTGGTGGCGGAAAAGTTGCGGCAGAAGTTTAAGCAAAAATAGAGCGTTATTCGGCAAAGGTCTCGAGTTGTGTCACCAGCTTCGACAGGGCATCAACGACCAGGGCCTCAAGCTCTTTGCCTTTGGCAGCACTGGCCTTGCCGGGATCGCCCCAAACACCGCCCGGCCAGTATTTCTGCTTGTTCCTGACCAGAATACCAACAGGAAAGTCAGGAAATTCACGCGCTGCCCGCCCTTTTACCAGCTGGGGATGAGAATGCAGCATCCGTGAGGTTTCAATTTCTCCGGCATGAGAGTCCCCTTCGGTTTCAATCAGGTGTCGCCCTTCGCGTGACGCCAGCATATACTCTGTCAGTATGGCAATGCGCAAATCCGGGAACTGCTTCAGTAAAAATTCTCCCGCATCGGTGAGGGTTGCCATGTGGGTTCCGCCCGCATGCCCACTGAGCAGGACAAAATTGTGCAATCCTTTCTCGTAGAGAGCCCCGACAATATCGATTGTCAATGATTTGAGAGTTTCGGTACGAATTGACACCGTTCCGGGATGATCTGCACTGGAACGACAGACCCCGTAGTGTATCGGAGCAGCAACAAAAATATCCCGCTTTTGCGCCAGCTTTTTACTGACTTCTATCGCGTGCAGGGTGTCGGTATCGAGAGGCAGATGAGAGCCATGTTCCTCGGTTGAACCAAAGGGGATCAGGACCGTTCTGGTTTTCTCCAGACCGGCACTGAACTCATCCATAGTAATCTCTGGCATATAGAGCATCAAAGAACTCCCATAAAGACATGCGTCTGAGGAATAACCCGACTACGGGGATGAATCGCGGTGGTTATCTCTTGAGCCATCAGCAGATCACGGGTTGTCAGACCCATCCCTTCGGGACCGGTACAGGGTTGCAGAACCAGGTCAATATCTGCGCCAGTCTCGGCAACCAGCCGCGCCGCCTGTTCAAGTTCCTCAGAAGGTGTCTGTCGGTTAAAGACAACTTTGACAAAAACCTGCCGCTGGCTGGCAATCTGCAAAAATCTGCAGTGTTGCTCCCAGAGTGCGCCCTGCCCTGCAACGGACGGTAATTTGATATCCATCGAGATAAAATCAAGCTGAGGAAGCAGATTTTCAAGGGGATCAGACAAGGTCCCGTTGCTCTCGAGGTAGATCGGCAAGGACTGACGCAGCTGTGGTAACCAATCAGCGAGAAGATCCTCGTGCAGTAGAGGTTCACCGCCTGTCAGGCTGATCGAATGGTGCAGTCCCGGCTGAGAAGTTGTCCAGTTTTGGACAAGAGAGTTGATCCGGGAAGCACTGACCGGGTTCGGCCATGCTTCAAAGGTTTCACTGCCGGGAGCTGTTTCAACCCGACAGGTTGCGACCGGAGCAAAGGGAGTATCGCAGTAATCGCAGTTCAGATTGCACTGCGCAAAACGAATAAACAACTGGCGGACGCCAAGCAGAGGACCTTCCCCCTGAATAGAGGAAAATATCTCAATCAGTCCGGCTTCAGTCACGGGTATAGGTCGCACAGGCATTGTCCGACTCCCAGACTCTGACCTCTTCAACCGTCACTCCCGGAGCAGCAAGTTCTTCTTCCAGCGATTCAAAAATGTAGCGGCTGATGTGCTCGGACGAGGGGCTGATGTTGTGAAAAAACTCCAGATCGTTCAAATACTTGTGGTCCAGACGATCCAGAATCTCATTGGTATGGCGTTTCAGTATTTTGAAATCGATACCCAGACCCGCCGAATCAAGATCTCGAGTTGCAACGGTCACTTCAATTTTCCAGTTGTGCCCATGAAGATTTTCACAATCCCCCTGGTAATTAAGCAGATTGTGTGCAGCAGCAAAACTGCTGATGATTTTAAGATGATACATAGAGCGACTCTCCCGGATTAATTCTCTGTGTCGTCAATATCAATGACTGCAGGGTTGCCTGCAATTCTGTAATCTTCACTGGCCCAGCTGCCCAGATCGATCTGTTTGCACTTCTCAGAACAAAACGGACGGTACGGGTTGTCTTGCCAGAGTGCTTGCTGACCACACCTTGGACAACGAATGAGCCTCTTGATATTCCCCATCATACTCCTGACCACCATGAAATAAAAAGCCCCGGAACAGGTCCGGGGCAAATAACTTGAATGGAGCGGGAAACGGGATTCGAACCCGCGACTTTCAGCTTGGGAAGCTGACACTCTACCAACTGAGTTATTCCCGCCTGAGCGATGCGCAGTATATGAAGAGCACCCCTGTCTTGTCAATCGGAAAATTGTCGTTTAACCCAATCGATGGCCGTTGATTTATCTGAAATTTCACCTGTAATTTCAGCGGCTTTTATTCGTTTTTGCCAGGAGTCAATCAGAGGCCCGGCGGGCAAGCCGGTGAGCGTGCTGATTTCTTTACCATTCAGTAAATCAACAATTCGCCCCTGGTGCAAAGCGGCTTGATAGCTGGCGATAGTTTTTGCCGCCAGCTGATCAGTGTGAGGGTCGTTCTGATGCAACAGGGCAAAAAGCACCTGTTCAATACCGTTTGCACCCAGGCGCTCCAGTTTGAGGGCGGCAACCCGGGAGCTGTCATGCTGACTGAAGTCTTTCAGAGAGACAGGTTTTCTTGTGCCGATTTGCAATATTAGACGACTGCGCGTTGCTAAACGCAGCGGCTCGTAATCAACCTTCCGGGCCGAAAGGCTGATCAGCAACGCCAGATTCAAAAGAGCTTTGCAACTCAGACCTTCTTCCAGAGACTGCTGAAGATATTCCTGCAACGACGGCAGTTCTTCCAGCTGAGCCATTCGTTGAGCCAGAGGAGTAAAGAACGAGCGCACATCCGTCAGTTCAATGCCTGGCAGAAGAGGATCGAGTATTTTGAGCTCAGTCATCAATTCAAGAGCTGAAATAAATCGCTCTGCAGCCAGAATCTGCCCCAGTTCAATCTTGATCCTTTCGCCAGCTACCGCAGAAAGATGCCGTGCGGCCCCGGTCATCTGGCTGATTGTCCGGGGTTCAAGCTGCCAGCCCCGTTGAGCATGATGACGAATGCCCTTGAGAATCCGTAACGGATCATCGTACAGAACTGTCGGGCCACAACTGCGTAATATGCCATTCTGAAGGTCCGCCTGCCCACCTGAGGGATCGATGATACAGATCTTTCCGGCCCAAAGAGCCTCCAGCGGCAGAGCCAATGAATTCACCGTAAAGTCGCGCAGTTTAAGATCGGCAAGGATATCGGCAGCTCTAAGTGGGGCAAAATCGAATTGCAGATTTTTATGCCGAAAAAGAACACGGCTCTGGTTACGATTGCGGTCCAGCCAGAACCAGTTACCGCCTTGCTGTTTTGCCCAGATTTTAATTTTCGGAGTCAGGTCCTGGGCAAAGGCAAGATCGATGTCATCTGGCATCCGTTGTTCAAGCAGGTCACGCAGACAGCCGCCAACCAACCAGGCCATAGTGGTTTCTTGCGGCGTCAGGGGCATCTGACATAGCAGGTCATGAACTTCGGAGGGGAGCACAAAAGAACTGGTAGTCGATTCTGGCATAAGTGAATCATAACAGCTGCGACAAAAAGGGCCTACCTCAAAGAGATAGGCCCTTTTTGTCGCAAAAACGAAGGGTTGAATCAGGCAAGGTCCGATTCTGCCTGATGAATCAGTGAGAAAAGCTCGGCAATATCTTCTTCGGCAATACAGGAAAATGCAATCCGCAAATCGGTTTTGCCAATAGAAATTGTCCCTACGCCATATTTATCAAGCAGATGAACACGCAAGGCTTCGGCCTCAACCCTTTTCAGCTTGAGACACATGAAGTAACCCGAGTTAAAAGGATAATAGCTCCAGGAGTCGGCAAACCGGCTGTCGTTCAGGATTTCTTTGACCTTGAGGGCACGCCCCTTCATCACGTCAAACTTTTGCTGTTTCTGGGCAACAAACTCTTCAGACTTGAGGGCTTCAATGACAAAGGTCTGAGAAGGATGCGGGCAGTTGGAAATCGTCCCCCGAATGATACCCAGGGCTTTCTTCTCGATTGCGGTCAAAACCGCTTCATTCTGTTGACTGTTCCCGTCGGCAAAGGTAATAAATCCGGTCCGGAAACCCCAGACAAATTCTTCTTTGGTGGCACCGTCAAGTTTGATACTGAATACCCGCGGATGCAGATTGGCCAGTTTGCTAAACAATGATTCCTGCAAGGAGTCTTCATAGAAAAGCCCGAAGTAGGCATCATCAGTCACCACAACAATATTGCAGCCTGCTTCGGCCTGCTCTTTGATTGCCGCAATCAGGGCATCTCCTTCTGCAACCGTCGGAGTATAGCCACTGGGATTGTTGGGAAAGTTCAAAATTACGACCGCCTTGCCTTTTTCAGCAGCTGTCTGCTGAAGGCAGTCTTTAAACGCCGCAACATCAAACCCTCCGTCGGCATTGAAGGTATTGTACTTGCGCATTATTGCTTTGCGTCGCGTGGCAAAGGTCAGATTGTAGTTACCCCACATCATATCCGGCAGGACAAGATGATCCCCCTCATCAACAAACATGTCAGCAATAATCGACAGGCCATGAGTCAGGGCATTGGTGACAATTGGCAGACTGAAGTGTTTGCCCTGCTGGGCAGGGTTTTCACGCAGCATTTTGTCACGCCACAGTTGGCGCAGCTCCGGTTTGCCTGCCGGTGGTGCATAGGGGTAGATATCGGCAGGATTGAATGCTGAGAGCTTATCCTGGATACACTGAAGAAACATCGGCCCACCATTTTCGGTCGCCGTACCGATTGTCGCATTGAATTTATGCGCTTTTTCCTTGGCCTCTGCGGACTGGCTGAGGATTCCTTTGGGGAAGAAGAGATTCCGTCCAAGATCTGACAACATGGCCAGAACATAAGGATTGTTCTTTTCAAGCAGTTCGTTCAATTCTGCAGCGAGTGGGTTCATGGTTCCTCCAGGTAGCCCTTCAATGGTGAAAGGATGAATAGAGACTGATGCCGCCTGATATACTGTGATTCCCCCTTTGTGTCAACCGGTAACAGCCCGCAGATTACTTGCTGACTCCTGTTGTGATCCGTTCCAGGGCCGCAGACGAAGGCTGATGATCAGGATCTGTTTCCAGCGCTTTGGAAAAAGCTTCGAAAGCGGCAGCATCCTCTCCTGATTTTTCTCGACAAAGACCCAGAAAATAATAGAATTCAGGATTGGGTAACTCGACAGGCAGAATCCCCTCTTCCTCCAGTCGGTTCATAATCTCGGCGGCCGCATCAAATTCCTTGACCGCAAAATGTTCGGTTGCAATGCCGATGGCTTCCAGATCATCAATCAAGGGCTGCGGTGGATGCTGGTTGGCCGATATTTTTTCAATTCGCTGCTGCAGCTGATTTCTGGCCTCACAATCAGGAATCAGATCGATCACACCCTGCCAATAACGCAGAACCGCAGGATAGTCCCCCATCAGGTAGCTGATCTGCCCCAGAACATTCAGCGTCGCAGTATTGTTCGGGTCGTTGGCCAGTGATTTTTGCAGATAGCTTAAAGCCCGGCTGAATTCACGCCGGATATTGATCAACTCGACATAAACCATGCCCAACTCGAAACAGGCAATGCCAAGTTTTTGCAGCAGTTGCGGATTTTCCGGTTCGAGTAACAGCAGTATTTTAAGGTAGTTGATTTTACGCCGGATGTAGAGTGCATCAACATCCTTCGCTTCAAGCATGATGATCTGGGATCCAATATCGGTCAGATAATAAGGAAATGCCTTTTGTAACAAGCGGGCATATTCTTCGGCACGTGGACAATCGGGAAATCGTCGTAAATAATTGTACAGACTGCTCCCGATCAGTTTATCTGCTGGGGGCTCACCAGGATCAGCACTCCCTTCAACAGGAAGAGGAATTTGGGGTAAAACCACCTGCTCTTCGTCAGCACCGATCGTGACAAAGCGGTCACCATCCGGAATATAAAAACGATATTCAGGGGCCAGTGGACTTTCTTCAACGGTCATTCTGATCTCCTGTGGCTGGAGTCCCGTACAATTAATTTTGTTTTTTCATTCTGACCTATTTGGCTGTGGGTTGCTGTGTTCATCTGCTGCTTGGCTCAGGCTCGATCAGCGTCGGCGCACCTTGTCCGCAAACAAAATTGACCCACTAACCAGACGGGACCCACTAGACTGCCGAGGGAATGTAACTGAAAAACTCTTCTTGACGCAAACGAAAAGCGTTGGTGTTACAAACAACAAAGGCCCGGAATCCGGGCCCTTGAAAATACGCTTTTTAAAAACCGAATCAGGACGATTCAGGAAGCTGTATCCGGGTAATTGCTGCCTCCAGTTGCTGATGCAGAGACCTGAGCTCTTTTGGGGAACAACCCGCGGCAATGGTCGATTCAATCTCTTCAACCAGAGCAGCAAGCTCTGAATAACGTTGACCATATTCATCCTGTGTCAGCCGCACCATATCAATCAGTTCGTTAATTTCTTCAAAATGACTGGCTGGCGGATCATAACTGCTATAGTCACCCTCAGCCATGGCGTTGAATGCCTGATCCATTCGAGAAAAATGATTGTTCAACCGCTTGAAAACAACAATGGAAAAAATCAGAATCAACAGACTGACTGCCAGCATGGCATACAGATTGGTCTGGATCAGGGGAGTCAAAAACAACTCGCCGGTACGTTGCACCTTCATATGCGAACTGTAGAGCTGTGTGTCGATCACTTTATGCAACCAGCTGTTCAGTACCAGAGTCGTAACACCAGCCAGTAAAACGACCCCGACAGAATAAAGAGCAATAAATTTACCCTGAAATTCTTTTTTGATAAAAAACTTACGCCGTCTAAGACTTGGACGTCCCATCGCTCTGTCCTCCTGGACAAAAATAATTGTTACTTGATATGACACTCCAGACAAAGGGCGCTGCCCCGGTTGCTGAAAACCAGCATGTCTCCCTCATGTGAAAACTGATTGTGACAGGAGGCACAGCCTACCTTGCCTTCGTAGAGAGATATCAAGGGTGACAGATCATCCAGAGGTCGCAGCTGGCGATCGCGAGCCGCAGCTTTACCATAATCGATTCCGATAGGATGACTGAAACCAGGCCCGGCATACGACAACGATTGAGATTCAGATCCGGATCTGATCTGGACATCGGCAGAGGGACCGACTGAACCCTCATGGCAGACAAGACATTCAAGACTGACCCGGTCCAGAATCTGGCCGAAGGATTCCTGGGTAGGTGGGGTCCAGTTTTTGGTGTGGGCCATCCCGGAGGCTGCTACATGTCCCCCAAGCAGAACTCCACCGGCATGACAGGTTTCGCAAAACTGGCGCCCACGTGTCTTGGAGCGCAACATCATTTTCGAATCATCAGCATGAGGATTATGGCAGGTTGCGCAATTCAGTTTTCCTTGCCAATCCAGAAAATAATATTCCGGAATCTTCATACTAGGCACCATGCCGGTCGGGTGTGAGTTCTTCACCGCAACTTCATGACATTCGATACAAAGAGTATCGATATCCATCGTAAAGATATTCTTCTGACCTTTGCGGGGGCTGGTTAGATGGCAGGATTCACAGCGACCGGAAAAATCATGAGCATTATTGGGACGAGCAGCAAGAAAACTGCTCAGCATCAGAACCATGGCTCCCACAACAGCAAGCAGGGCAACAAGTCGCTTATTCATGGTCCCTCCTCCGGGCTTCCGGCCGCAGCTGCTGTGCCAGCTGTTGTGCGGCGGCCCGTAACTCCGGAGTGGCCTGATGTGCCTCTTCTTCTGAGCGACTGACCTGTGACAAGAGCTCCCGTTCAAGAAGGTTTGCCCTGGTATATATTTCACGCAACGAATTCTGCCAGCCATTCATGCTGTCAACCATCGATTTCAACTGGTCACCATCACGAGTACGGACATCAACGCTGAGATCACCCTCCATAATTTTTGCCAGACTGTCTTCATAACGAAAAACCGGTCCGGCAATTTTGTGGCTGACGAACAATGTCAAACCGATTGTCAGGATGAAAATAAGAAAGAGTTGCAGACAAAAAGTAATAATGAGAGAAGAGGTTAAGGCAGATTCAACCGTCGAGAGGGTAACCAGTGCGTCAAAATAATTGGAACCCAACCCCTGATCCAGGTAGTAATAAATAGCCAAAGTCGTCAGTAGCGCGCCTATGGCCATTGCCAGGATAAATTTTATTTGGAATCCTGCGGTAAAATCTGAACGGATTGGTTGTGTTCCAGACATCCTCGGCCTCCCTGATTGCGTGGCAGCAACGACTTTTAATAAAGTACTAATGAATTTTAAACAAAAAAAGTCTTTAACGCAACCAGTTTTTGAGGACTTGTTAATCTTTTTGCAGATAAAAAAAGGATGGAGAATCTCTCCATCCTTTTTCCGCCGTCCCTCGGGACAGCGAAGAATTCCTGACGAGCAGACAGCTCGATATTTTTATGGCTGGGGCGGCAGGGATCGAACCTGCGAATGCCGGAATCAAAATCCGGTGCCTTACCGCTTGGCGACGCCCCAAGAGCGAGCGTTTTTCTATCAAAGAAAACTCTGGCGGTCAAGCAAAAAGAAAGACTTTTTTTTGAAATCTGAATCAGTGAACTCTCTGGCAGAGAATAGCACTAATCCATTGGTCTGTCAGAGTTTTCCCAAAAGCACCAGAGAATCTCTGATAGCGCCACATTACTCGTGTCCCGTGCGGTTAATTCTGCTTTCTAATTCTGGCCCTTTTGGCTGCGGCCTGCGTTCCACCTCCTTGGCTTAACTCAGGCTAGGCCTGCGTCGGCGCGCCTTGTCCGCAGTCAAAATGACTCAGAATTAATTGACACAACTAACCAAACGGAACACTAGTAGGATGCCGTGGCTGAGAGGGCTTTAAGTGGCAGCGTTGCCAACTGATCATCGCGAGCAATCAGCCACCTGCCCCGCACCTGACTGAGAAGCAAACGCTTGCGAACAAGATCCTGATAATGTCTGGAACGATAACTCTGTAGAACAACAACTTCTGCCAGATGTTTATCCAGAAGATTGATTTTTTCTGTCTGCAAGCGAATTCTTATATCCAGTGCAGCCTGCAAACGATGTCGACGTTGCTGCCGCCAAACATCATGTGCCTGACCATTGCGGGGTGTAAAATCAGGAACATACGCCGAAAGATATCCATCAACGTCCCTGTTTTGCCAGGAGCTGGCCCAACTTCTGACAGCCTCCAAAACCGGGGCCAGTGGATTTTGAGCTACACATCGCACCAACGCAGAGATATTAACAGTTTCTGCCGGGAAAAAGGCCCCATCGCCAAGACAATAAATCCCCTGATCACGAGCATTTTGTTCGGTAACCCAGTACGGGTTAAGACTTGTTGACTGCAAACGAACATCGAGCTCAGCCAATTCGGTTCTGGTGGGCAATCGCCATGAATATCCCCGAACCGATCGCAAGTTTTGACAATACTCTGCTGCTCTGCTGGCGGAGCCAACCTCTTGACTGTTTCCCTGCCAAAGCAGGCCAGAGGTCAGATCAGCGACCGCTCCATCCTGAGTCAGGATAAAATTATCAGCCCAAACCGGTGTGCCCCAGACAATACCGAGCAAAGCAATAAGTACGACAAACATTCCTTCCCCCACAGATTATGTGATTTTCTCACAACAAGAAAAACACAGCATCCTGGAATGTCAATAATTTTTAATATTTCAATCCGAGATTGGCGGGAATCGGTGGGAAATAGAGAAATGTTTACAAATGTTAAAAACATTCAGGGTCTGTTTTCGCACTTCCAAACATGCGAGAAATGCAAAAACAGACCCTGTGAAAGCGGCAGAACAAAGAGAATAACTCAGGGAGCTGTCAACTGATTCAAGGCAGATTCAATGCGGTTGATGACCCTTTCCTTACCCAGAACTTCAAGCAGCTCGTAAATTCCCGGGCTTGGAGCCCCTCCTGTCAATGCGGCACGCAGAGGCTGGGCAACCTTGCCGAACTTGAGATCCATCTTTTGCAAAACAGATTTCAATGCCGGTTCAAGATGTGTCTCGTCATACAGATCGCAGGATTCCAGAGCCGTTTTTAATTCCGAAAAAAGTCGACGGTTATCTTCAGTCAGAAATTTACGTCGGGTTTTGTCGTCGAACTCAAGAGTCTCAGCAAAATAAAAGCTGGCGCCATCTGCCATTTGAACCAGAGTGGCAGAACGTTCCTGCAGACCTTTAACCACTGCCACCAGATCTGGCCCTGCGGTGAAATCAATCCCTTTTTTGACCAGAAACGGTTCTAACAACCCGGCCAAACGTTGCGGATCACCATTTTTGATGTAATGACTGTTCAGCCACAACAATTTGTCCGGATTAAAAACACCCGCTGAGCGCCCAACCGCTTCAATGCTGAATTTCTCAATCAATTCATCCAGAGAGAAGATCTCTTCATCGCCATGTGACCATCCCAGACGGACCAGATAATTGATCATCGCTTCGGGCAGGTAGCCCTGTTCCTGATACGCCATAACCGATGTTGCACCATGACGCTTGGACAGACGTTTCTTGTCATCTCCCAGAATCATGGGGACGTGAGCAAACTCGGGAACCTCATAACCCAGGGCACGATAGAGATGAATCTGGCGCGGCGTATTGTTGATGTGGTCATCGCCACGAATCACAAGATTGATTCCCATTTCGGCATCGTCGATAACCACCACAAAATTGTAGGTCGGGGTTCCGTCGGTACGCTGAATAATCAGATCATCCAATTCTTCATTACGGACCCTGATAACACCCTTGATCCGATCATTGAAACTGACCTCTCCGTCCGGGTCGGGCAGCTTGAAACGAACAACATATGGTGCATCGGGTTGATCATTGCGCGCACGACAGCTTCCGTCGTATTTGGGTTTACGGCCTTCCTGAAGGGCCACCTCACGCTTGGCATCCAGCTCTTCAGCTGAACAGTAGCAACGATAAGCCAGGCCTTTGTCGAGCAACAATTGAACTTTTTGCCGATACAGATCAAAACGATCCGATTGGTAAATCGGACCTTCATCGCAACTGAGCCCCAGCCAGGTCATTGCATCCAGAATGGCATCGACCGATTCCTGAGTCGAACGCTCCACATCGGTATCTTCGATCCGCAAGACGAAGGTCCCCTGCTCTTTGCGGGCCAGCAGATAATTGAAAAGAGCGGTACGGGCACCGCCAATGTGAAGATAACCGGTAGGACTGGGGGCAAAACGAACTCGCAGCTCAGACATTGGTGGAGACTCCTTGTCAGAAAAAAGGTGAACCCTGTCCACCTTCGGATAAGTAAAAGTGCAATGTTATACAGCAGGCGATTTCCCTGAATCAAGTTCTGGCAAGAAATTTACCTGGGATGAGATTATCTACGTAACGAGAAACGAGGCATAGCCGACAACCGAATCCATGTCACCATTGATTGTTCCCGAATGATTATAATCAAGCAACTGACAAGAGGTCGCACCCAGGGTACGAGCAGCTTCGAGCATAACCGTAACCGCTGTGACACCACACATGCTGATATTCTCTTTTCGCACCAGAGTATAGAGTTCTTCCGGGGCAAATTTTTCAATTTTTTCAATCGCCCGTCGATCAATCTGTTCTGTCTCGAGTGCTGATTTAAAATGGTTCATGTCACTGCTGGCCAGCAGTAAAACCTGATCATCATAATCGGATAAAGATTGCCCCAGATGCTGGCCCAGTTGCATCCAATCTGCAAGACTGGCCTGTCCCAGAGAAATTGGCAGAATCTGCACATCAGGCCGCAGATATTGCAGAAAGGGAATCTGAACCTCGATGGAATGCTCGAAACGATGACCGGTTTCATCGGCTTCCAACTGATCGCAGGTTGCCAGTAAATGTCTGGCGAGAGATTCAGCAACCGGAACCTCGCCCAGGGGAGTACGCCAGGCTCCTGTCGCAAAAACAGCCGTTTTGCGAACCAGCCCCCGATGGTCAGGTCCCAGCAGAAGAACCTTTTGCGGGATCGTGACACTCCGATAGGCCATGGCGGCAACCTTGGCCGAAAAAACGTACCCCGCATGCGGAACAACAATCCCGATAGCGTTAGAGTTGCGACCTTCCTGATCAAGCAGCTTGCAAAGCTCTGCTTTGAGTTGTGCTGCCTGGTGCGGATAAAAACTTCCTGCCACGGCGGGTTCGCGTATCATCGTCAGCTCCCGTTTTTCAATGACGAAGAATCAATTTTGTGCCGATAAGAATCAGCAGAACAGCAAAGGCCTTTACCATTTTATCCTGACTGATTCGGGTTGCAAGGCGCACTCCAAGACGCGCACAGACAATTGTCAGGGGAGCAACAACAGCTGCAACCAGCAGATTGACATAGCCGAGCGAAAAAGGAATCGCCGACGCTTCATTCAAACCGTGCAGCAGATAGCTGAGCGTCCCGAAAAACGCTGAAACAACGATCAGGGCGCTGGAGTTGCCAACCGCCAGGTGAATCGGCAGACCAAGAACAATCAGCATCAACGGAACAGCAATCACCCCGCCACCAACCCCGAAAAAAGAAGAAAAGGCCCCGCCAGCCAGACCAACCAGTAACAACAGGGATTTTCTGGGCGAAATTGGATCCTCGGGAGGAAGATGAGGATGAAAAAAAAGCAGTTTCAGACCGACAAGAATCTGCATCCCCCCAAAGGCACTGAGCAGGATATCTCCCGTCAGCAGCGCCGCCAGAGTTGACCCGATAACTGCACCGGCAGCCCCGCCTGCGGCCAGGTAAAAAACCTGGTCCCAGGCAACATTGCCCCGGCGCCGATGACCAAGAGTACTGCTGATAGCCGTTGGAACAATGATGCAGAGACTGGTGCCAAAAGCCGTGTGAACGATAACATCCTGCGGAAATCCGGCCAGATTGAAAAGCCAGAGAAAAAGAGGCACCAGAATAACGCCACCACCGATACCGAGCAGACCGGCCAGAAGCCCTGCCAGAGAAGCAAGACTGATGGTAAGAAGCAGCAATGTCGGGGTAAAAATGGCCATTCATCTATCCCGGGCAGGATGTTCTTATCAGCAGAACAAAAGATGTTGCATCATAATGCAGAGCCCATCCTGTGGCAATCAAACTGAGAAATCGGTTTTTTCAGGGACCTTCATCGTTAAAATCGGGTAGGAGGCGGGGTTACCCCCGCCGTCCTCCCACACCACCGTGCGTACGGTTCCGTACACGGCGGTTCACGAAGTATGTCGAAAACGATGGGACTGAGTCATATAACTGAACAGTCCCGCTTTAGAGAAATAGGACGTCGGACAAGCAAGATTCATATGGCTTGCTCCGGCGTTCCACCAAGGACCCCGGCCATTAAAGGCCGAGCGAAAAGCATGTGCTTCT